>NZ_JASATC010000017.1:0-110830 GCF_038440135.1 Pseudomonas sp. OTU5201
TTTTTCATTCCTTCCCCCCACCAACCCCCCCCACCCCCCGGGGGGTTTTGGCCCGGACCCTTACTCCATTTCGATGATCACGTGCTCCTGCCACAGCTGCGGCAGGGCTTTCGAGGTTTCTTCCCAGGCCTTGGCATCCTTGATCGGCTGGACCTTGGCGTACTGCTCATTAGGCAACAGCTTGGCCTTGACCTCGGCCGGCAGGGTCAGGTGCTCGGCACGGATCGGACGGGCGTTGCCCTTGGCCAGGTTGATCTGGCCGGCGTCGCTGAGGATGTACTCGCGGGCCAGCTTCGCTGCGTTCGGGTTCTTCGCGTACTTGTTGATGATGGTGGTGTAGCCGGAGATCACCGAGCCATCGGAGGGGATCAGCACTTCGAAGCGGCTGGGGTCGATCTGGTCGCGGTAGGACAGGCCGTTGAAGTCCCAGACGATGCCCACTTCCACCTCGCCCTTCTCCAGGGTCTGGATGGTCGGGTTGGACAGGGACAGGCGACCCTGTTTGGCGATCTCGGCGAAGAAGTCCAGACCAGGCTGGATGTTCTTCTCGTTGCCGCCGTTGGCGATTGAGGCTGCCAGCACGCCATTGACCGCCTGGGCGGCGGCGCTGACGTCACCAATGGCGACCTTGTACTTGCCTTGCTTCAGGTCGGCCCAGGACTTGGGCGCTTCCTTCACCAGTTGCTTGTTGACGATGAAGGCGATGGAGCCGGTATAGGCCAGCATCCAGTGGCCGTCGGCATCCTTGGCCCAGTCCGGAATTTGCGCCCAGGTGCTGGGCTTGTAGGGCTGGGTCACGCCTTGCTGGACGGCGATGGGGCCGAAGGCCGCGCCCACGTCGCCGATGTCGGCGGTGGCGTTGTCTTTCTCGGCCGCGAACTTGGCGATTTCCTGGGCCGAGCTCATGTCGGTATCGACGTGCTTCAGGCCATACAGCTTGTTGAGGTCCACCCAGGTGTCCTTCCAGTTGGCCCAGCTGTCGGGCATGCCCACGCTGTTCACCGCGCCTTCTTTGCGCGCGGCTTGTTCGAGACTCTTCAGATCTGCATCGCTTGCCATCGCCTGGGTTCCCAGGGCGATGGTCGTTCCCATCAGTGAAGCCAGCAACAGGCGTTTCATGTGAAGCTCCTTAGCAGGTTTGGAGGTTGGTCTAGATCAGCAAGACCCAGGCCAAATCTAAAAGCCTTGGATGACGGTTTGATTGCAGGGTTGCCACCCGGTCCGGCGGTGGCAGACGCCTGGAAAGCGTAGACCATGGCTAAGTGACTGATTCGGGAGGCTGTCGCGATTGGCGATGGCATGGCGCATGCAGGTGTGCCTGACTGTCATCCCACAGTCATCTAGGCTGCCTAGGATGGCCGGCAAACCCGGCCATGACGCACCCAGATGGTGCTGGTCTATTCCAGATTGGAGTTTTTCGATGCGCGATGAGGCGCCCCGCACCCTGACCGCCATCTGCAGTGCGCTGCAGGAGCAGATCGATCACGGCCTTCTACCCCAGGGCAGCAAGCTGCCGGCCGAGCGCAAGCTGAGCGAACTGTTCGACACCACACGCATCACCTTGCGTGAAGCGTTGGGGCAGTTGGAGGCCCAGGGGCTGATCTATCGCGAGGAGCGCCGCGGCTGGTTCGTCTCGCCGCCCCGGCTGCTCTACAACCCGCTGGTACGCAGTCACTTCCACGCCATGGTGGCCGGGCAAGGGCGCACGCCTGCCACCGAGGTGCTGGGCGCCCGGCTGATTCCGGCCAGCGTGGAAATCTGCGAGTTGCTGGAGCTGCCGGCGCTGTCCAGCGTCTATCAGATCCGTCGGGTGCGCCGCGTCGATGGGCGTCTGGTGCTCTATGTGGAGCACTACCTGAACCCGGCCTACTTCCCGGACATCATCGACTTCGACCTGACCCGCTCGCTGACCGAGCTGTACGACAGCCAGTACGGCATTCGCTACGGTCGGGTTCGATTCGACATGGTGCCTACCGCCCTGCACCCGGAGGCCGCCGCACCGCTGAAGGTGTCACCTGGCAGTCCGGCGCTGAGAATCACCCGTATCAATCGCGACCAGCATGGGCGGCTGATCGATTGTGACCTGGAGTTCTGGCGGCATGACGCGATTCATGTGAGCGTCGAAGTACCCGAGTAGGGCGCAACTCTCCCCTTGCTCTCTTGGGGTGAGGGGTAGGGTGGGCTTCAGACCACGCTGGCATCAGTGGGTGGGCTGAAGCCCATCCTACAAGGCCGACGAATGCCCGTCAGGCGTAGTTCTCCGGGCTCAGCTTGCGCTCGATCAGCTCAATGAGGATGTGCACGACCTTGATGTGCAATTCCTGTACGCGGTCGGCGAAGTCGCCGCCGGGCGCACAGATGCACACATCGGCCAGGGCTTCGAGGGCAGAACCAGGCTTACCCGTGAGGGCAACCACTTTCACACCGATGGTGCGGGCGGCTTCGGCGGCCCTGAGCACGTTGGGGCTTTTGCCGCTGGTACTGAAGGCGAGCAGCACGTCGCCCGCACGGCCGTGGGATTCGACGTAACGGGAGAAGATGTAGTCGTAACCGAAGTCATTGGCGACGCAGCTGATGTGGCTGGCATCGCTGATCGAGATGGCTGCCACACCAGGGCGGTTCCTGCGGTAGCGGCCGGTCAGCTCCTCGGCGAAGTGCATGGCGTCGCACATGGAGCCGCCGTTACCGCAGGAAAACGCCTTGCCCTTGTTCTCGAAACTCTCGACCAGGAGCTCAGCCGCACGCTCAATGCTTTTCAGCGCTTGCTCGTTGGCAATGAAGTTGTCCAGGGCGGTCCTGGCTTCCTCTAGGCTGTTGCGGATATGGCTGAGCATGCGGGCTTACCTGTTCGGGGGAGTGGTCAGGGCAGGTCGTGGCTGGAGTAGAAGGCGGCCAGCACCTTCACCAGGTGAGCCAGGTCATGGCTGCCGGCCAGTTCGCGAATGGAGTGCATGGCGAAGGTTGGCAGGCCGATGTCCACGGTACGAACGCCGAGCTGGCTGGCGGTAATCGGGCCGATGGTGGACCCGCAACCCATGTCGCTGCGGGTCACGAAGCTCTGTACCGGCACTTCGTTCTCCAGGCACAGGTGGCGGAAGAAACCGGCGGTTTCACTGTTGGTGGCGTAGCGCTGGTTGCTGTTGACCTTGATCACCGGGCCAGCATTGAGTTTCGGGCCGTGGTTGCCATCGTGCTTGTCGGCGTAGTTGGGGTGTACGCCGTGGGCGTTGTCGGCGGAAACCAGCAGGGAACGCTGGATGACGCGGGCGAAGGCGTCGCCTTCCGGCAGCACACGGCGCAGCACCTGTTCCAGCATCGGGCCATCGGCGCCGCAAGCAGAGCAGGAGCCCACTTCTTCGTGGTCGGTGCAGACCATTACACAGCTTTCGTCAGCCTCGGCGGCCAGCAGGGCCTGCAGGCCGGCGTAGCAGGACAGCAGGTTGTCCAGGCGCGCGCCAGCGATGAAGTCGCCGCCCAGGCCAATGACCGCAGCGCTCTGGGTGTCATAGAAGGACAGTTCGTAATCGAGCACTGCGTCGGCGACCACGCCATGCTCCAGGGTCAGTTGCTCGGCCAGCAGATCGCGAAAATCGCGGGCCTCGCCAGCGGCCAGTTGCGCCAGGATCGGCGGCAATTCCGTCTGGGCATTGATGGCCCAGCCCTGGTTGGCTTCGCGGTTGAGGTGGATGGCCAGGTTGGGAATCACGGCGATGGGTGCCTGGAAATCCACCAGTTGGCTTTCCACCATGCCGGCGGCACGGTAGGTGACACGGCCGGCCAGGGACAGGTCGCGGTCGAACCAGGGGGCCAGCAGCGCGCCGCCGTAGACTTCCACGCCCAGTTGCCAGAAGCCGTGCTTGTGCAGCTCGGGATTCGGCTTGACGCGCAGGCAGGGGCTGTCGGTGTGGGCGCCGACGAGGCGCAGGCCGCCTTCGAGCATCGGGCGCTTGCCCAGCTTGATGGCGATGATGGAGGAGTCGTTGCGGGTGACGTAATAACGGCCACCACTTTCGATACGCCAGGCCTCGCGTTCATCGAGGCGCACATAACCGGCGGCCTCGAGGCGCTTGGCCAGGCTGCGGGTGGCGTGGAAAGGGGTGGGGGAGGCCTTGAGGAAATCGATCAGGCCTTGGTTCAACTCTTCGCGCATTGGGAGACTCCGGACAGCAGTGGCGGGAGTTTATCCCATCGGGCTTGCGAAGTAGGAGGGCAGGCGGCGGTGAAATTTCGCCAAGGCCTTGATTGGCGCTGGCGTTGTGGGAGTGCAACGCTGTCCTTATCCCAGTCGCCGGGCCACCACCGAGAACAGGTGCCAATGCTTGTTGCGGCCCTTGGCGGTGATGCCGTCTTCTTCCTTTTCTTCCAGCATCAGCACGTCCCAGCCAGACAGCAGCTCTTCCAGTTGCCGGCGGCGCAGGATGGTGATGCCGTTGTTGGCCCAGTCGTCTCGCTCGCCGAACAGGTGGCCGGCGAAGAGGCCGCCCTCCGGGAGGGAGGAGTAGATGGCCTGCCAGAGGGTGGGAAAGGCGACGGGTGGGCAGAGGGGCAGGGCGAAGCTGGAGTTGACCAGGTTCGCTGATGGCAACGGCATGGATTCGAAACGGCAGCAGCGGCTTTGCAGTCGCAGGCGTTTTTCCTCGTCCACCTGGGCTTCAAGGCGGGCCAGGGCCTCGGGTTCGGCGTCCACCGCCAGCACTTTCCAGCCGCGCCTGAGCAGTTCGAGGGTGTCACGGCCGGCGCCACAGCCCAAGTCGAGGGCGTGGCCGGGTGGCCCGTCCCAGAGTTCCAGGGCAGTCAGCAGGGTAACGCGGGCGGGTTGGCCCTCGGTGGCGTTGTAGAACTCGGTGAAGCTCATGATTTCCCCGAATCGCAACCTTTTTCTTGAGCCTAGGTCAGAACGGCGCCGGGCACTCGAATCTCAGGCGTTCGCCCGTCTGTGGGTGGGTCAGGCTGAGCAGGCTGGCGTGCAGGCACAGGCGATCATGGGCGGCCAGGGCTTCGGGGTTGGCGTAAAGGCGGTCGCCGAGCAAAGGATGGCCGATGGAGAGCATGTGCACGCGCAACTGATGCGAGCGACCGGTGATGGGGGTCAACTCGACCCGGCTGTAATGGCCGCAGCGCTCGATCACCTGCCAGAAGGTAAGGGCGTGACGGCCCTGCTCGAAGTCCACCACGTGGCGCGGCTTGGTCGGCGGGTCATAGCGCAAGGGCAGCTCGATGCGGCCGCTGTCCAGTTTCGGCTCGCCCCAGCAGAGCGCGGTGTAAGCCTTCTCGGTTTCGCGGTCATGGAACTGACGGGACAACTCGCGGTGGCTGTCAGCGTCGCGGGCCAGCACGATCAGACCGGACGTTTCCCAGTCCAGCCGGTGGACGATGCGTGCCTCCGGGTAACCGTTCTCCTGCAGGCGGGTGATCAGGCAGTCCTTGTTATCTTCGGCGCGGCCGGGCACCGAAAGCAGCAAGGTGGGTTTGTTGACCACCAGCAGAGCGTCGTCCTGGTGGATGAATTCAATCTGGGAAAGTGGCATGGGAATTCCGAAAACGCCGACGGCGGCCGAAGCCGCCGTCATTGCACAACCACTCGATCAACGATCGGGCAGGGTGATGTTCAACTCGAGAATCGAGCAACTGCCCTGATTCTCCAGCAGGACCTGAACCTGCTCCTCGTCGATGTCGACATATTTGCGGATCACGTCCACCAGGTCTTTCTGCAGAGCCGGCAGGTAGTCCGGCTGGCTGCGTTGACCACGTTCGTGGGCAACGATGATTTGGAGTCGTTCCTTAGCGATCGAAGCGCTGTTCTGCTTCTTCCGCTCGCGAAAGAAGTCGAAAATGTTCATTCACGGCCTCCGAACAGGCGTTGTAAGAGTCCTTTCTTCTGCACGTCGAGGAAGCGGTGAGGCAGCTCCTTGCCGAGCAGGCGATCGACGGCATCGCTGTACGCCTGGCCGGCGTCGCTCTGGTCGTCGAGGATGACCGGGATACCCTGGTTGGAGGCCTTGAGCACCGCCTGGGATTCCGGGATGACACCGAGCAGGTTGATGGCGAGGATTTCCTCGACGTCGTCGACGCCGAGCATTTCGCCCTTGGTAACGCGCTCGGGGTTGTAGCGGGTCAGCAGCAGGCGTTCCTTGATCGGATCTTCGCCTTTCTCTGCACGACGGGACTTGCTGGCCAGCAGGCCGAGCATCCGGTCGGAGTCGCGCACGGAAGAGACTTCCGGGTTGGTCACGACGATCGCCTCATCGGCGTAGTACATGGCCAGGTGGGCGCCTTTCTCGATACCGGCCGGCGAATCGCAGACCACGTACTCGAAGTTCTGCGACAGTTCCTCGATCACCTTGCCCACGCCTTCGAGGGTCAGGGCATCCTTGTCGCGAGTCTGGCTGGCGGCCAGGACGTAGAGGTTTTCCAGGCGCTTGTCTTTGATCAGGGCCTGGGTGAGGGACGCTTCGCCATTGATGACGTTGACGAAGTCGTACACCACGCGGCGTTCGCAACCCATGATCAGGTCCAGGTTACGCAGGCCGACGTCGAAGTCGACGATGACAGTCTTGTGACCGCGCAGTGCGAGACCGGTACCGATGGCGGCGCTGGTGGTGGTTTTACCCACTCCACCCTTGCCGGACGTGACAACGAGGATCTTGGCCAAGGTGATTCACCCCAAATGATAAGAAAAGCGGGAAGTTATGAGCTCTTTCGAACCGTCCGTCTTCCCTTTCAGGTCCCTGAAAATTCGCGGCAGTATCCGTTAAAGGCGGGTGATGTTCAACACGTCTCCCGACAGGCTGACTTGTACCTGTTGACCCCACAGCGGATCGCGCCGCAGGTCGTCGGCAACCTTGTACTGACCGGCCACTGAAACCAGTTCGGCAGCCAGTTGGCGGCAGAATATGCGCGCCTTGGTGTCGCCCTTGATGCCCGCCAGGGCACGGCCACGCATGGGACCGTAAACATGGATGTTGCCGTCTGCGAGAAGTTCCGCACCGGGGCTGACCGCGGCCAGAACTACCAGGTCGCCGCCTGGAGCATACACCTGCTGGCCACCCCGCACCGGAGTCGTGATGATCTTTGTCGGTTGCACCTCGGGTTTGGGCGGCTCGGCGGGCTTTTCGACCTTCTTCTTCGCTTCGGGTTCTACCGGATTGATGGCGCGCTCGCGGGCGCCGGACGGCGGCAGCACTGGAATGTCCAGGGCGTCGGCGGCAGCGATATGCTCTTCGCGGCTGGCGCGGATGGCCAGGGTGCGCAGGCCGTGACGGCGGCAGATGTCCAGCAGGGCAGGGAGGTCGAGGAGGGCGTCGCCGTCGGGCAGCTTGTCCAGCGCCATGACCAGTGGGGTGTTCTGGAAGAAGTTGGGGGCCTGGGCGACTTTCTCGTCCAGTTGCCTGTCGAGGCGTTCGAGGTCGTTGTGTGCCAGCTCCATCACGGTGATGGCGAGCATGCTGCCCTTGAGCTGGAACACAGGTTCTTGGTCGAGAAGGTCGGCTTGGCTCATGGTCTGCCTGCAGTCGTGAATGGCGAGGACTTATAGCGAGATCGTCCGGCGCTAGCAAGCCGGAAGGGGACGGCGCATTTGGAGTAGAATGCGCGATTTTCTCGCTCAAGCGGATTCAGAGATGGATAGACCTCAATTTCGCCCACAGTTCCTCCACCCGCGCTTTTGGGTGCTGTGGCTGGGCCTCGGCCTGCTGTGGCTGATCACCCTGCTGCCCTACCGGGTGCAACTGGGCATGGGGCGTATTCTGGGCGCGCTGATGCTGCGGCTGGCCGGTTCGCGGCGAAAAATCGCCCGGCGCAACCTGGAACTGTGCTTCCCGGAACTGTCCAGCAGCGAGCGTGAGCAACTGCTGCGGGAGAACTTCGCTTCCACCGGTATCGCTTTCTTCGAGATGGCCATGAGTTGGTGGTGGCCCAAGCCGCATCTGGCGAAGCTGTCCCATATAGAGGGCCTGGAACACCTGCAGAAGGCCCAGGCAGAAGGGCAGGGGGTGATTCTCATGGCCCTGCATTTCACGACCCTGGAGATCGGCGCTGCATTGCTTGGCCAGGTGCATACCATCGACGGCATGTACCGCGAGCACAAGAACGCCGTGTTCGACTTCATCCAGCGCCGTGGCCGCGAGCGCCACAACCAGGACGCCACCGCCATCGAGCGGGAGGACGTGCGTGCCATGCTCAAGGTGCTGCGCGCCGGCCGCGCCATCTGGTACGCGCCGGATCAGGACTACGGCCGCAAGCAGAGCCTGTTCGTGCCGCTGTTCGGCATCGAGGCCGCCACTGTCACCGCCACGACCAAGTTCGCCCGCCTGGGCCGCGCCATCGTGCTGCCCTTCACCCAGCGCCGCCTGGAAGACGGTTCCGGCTACAAGCTGGTGATCCACCCGCCGCTGTCCGACTTCCCTGGCGAAACCGAAGAGGCCGACTGCCTGCGTATCAACCAGTGGGTGGAAGGCGCGGTGCGCGAATGCCCCGAGCAATACCTCTGGGCCCACCGCCGCTTCAAGACCCGGCCGGAAGGCGCCCCTAAGCTCTACTGAAATCTATACTCGAAAAATCCCGCCCGGAGAGCTGTCCATGGATGCTAGCGCCGCCGCCAAGAAGCCCGTGACCGGGCTGATTCTTTCCGGTGGTGGTTCGCGGGCGGCCTATCAGGTGGGGGTGCTGGGCGCGATCGCCGACCTGTTGCCAGACGCCGCCTGCAATCCATTTCCGGTAATCGTCGGTACTTCCGCCGGCGCGGTGAACGCCGTTGGCCTGGCCTGTGGCGCGCTGCATTTCAGCCAGGCCGTTCGCCGCCTCAACGATGTCTGGCAGGCCTTTCGTTGTGGGCAGATCTACCGCAGCGACTGGCCCGGCGTAATCCGCCAGAGCTCGCGTTTCCTCGGCCACAGCCTGCTTGGCCTTGGCCGTGACATCCCAGTGGCGCTGCTGGACAACGCGCCCCTGCGCGAACTGCTGGCGCGCGAACTCGACTTCACCGGGATCTCCGCTGCCGTCCGCACCCGCCAGCTGCGCGCCGTGGCCGTGACTGCGTTCGGCTATGAATCCGGACAGGCGGTGACCTTCTACCAGGGGCGCGCGGCCATCGATCCCTGGTATCGCCACCGCCGCGTGGGCGTACCAACCCGCCTCAGCGTCGAACACTTGATGGCCAGTGCGGCGATTCCCCTGCTGTTCCCGCCAGTGCGTCTGGGGCGTGAGTACTTCGGCGATGGCGCGGTACGCCAGACAGCGCCGATCAGCCCGGCGTTGCACCTGGGCGCCAATCGGGTGCTGGTGGTGGGGGTGAGTGGCAACCCGCAGGGCATGAACCCCGGCCAGGAGATGACGCAGCCGCAGGGCGGCCGTCCGCCGACCCTGGCGCAGATCAGCGGACACCTGCTGAACAGCACCTTCATCGACAACCTGGAAGGCGATATCGAACTGTTGGAGCGGATCAACCGCATGAGCCAGGCCATGCCGCCTGAGTCGCGGCCACGCAATCTCAGTTCGGAACAGGTTGAGGTGCTGGTGATTTCGCCGAGCCGAGCGATGGATGAGATCGCGGCTCGCCACCGTCGCGAGATGCCGCGTGCCATCCGCACCTTCTTGCGCGGGCCTGGGGCGACCCGGGCGAGTGGGGCGGGAGTACTCAGTTACCTGCTGTTCGAACCCGGCTACTGCAATGAGCTGATCGAACTTGGCTACCAGGACGCCATGGCCAAGCGCGCTGAACTGCAGCGCTTCCTGGGTCTGGAGATGGCGCCGGTACACCCGCAGGTGATTCCGGCGCTCTAACCCCTGCGTCACTGACCGAAGGCGCCGTCTCGGTAGTCCCGCAGCGCCTGCTCGATTTCCTCTCGGCTGTTCATCACGAAGGGACCGTACTGGACGATGGGCTCGCCCAGCGGGCGTCCAGCTAGCAGCAGGACCTTTGCCCCAGCGTCGGTGGCGATCTCCAGTGCACCTTTCTCGGAGAGACGCGCCAGGCGCCCTTTGCCGATGGCTTGGCCATTGACGTGCACATCCCCCTCGTAGACGTAGAGCATCACCCGCAGGCCGTCGGCCAGGCGTGGTGACACCCGGCTGTGGGCCGGGAGGTCGAGGTCGAAGATCTGCGGTTCGGAATGCGGGCGTTGCACGGCGCCCTCTTGGCTGATCTCGCCATCGTCGAAGCGGCCGGCGATGATCAGCGCTTCGACGCCCTCCGCCGCGCGTACCCGCGGAATCTCCGTCGGATCGAAGTCACGGTAGCCGGGGTCGCCCATCTTGTCCTTGCCCGGCAGGTTGAGCCAGATCTGGAAGCCGCGCATCACGCCTTCTTCCTGCTCCGGCATCTCGCTGTGGATGATCCCGCGCGCGGCGGTCATCCATTGCACGCCGCCGTTCTGCAGCAGGCCGCTATTGCCCAGGTGGTCCTCGTGGCGCATGCGCCCTTCGAGCATATAGGTGATGGTCTCGAAGCCACGGTGCGGGTGCGGCGGGAAGCCGGCGACATAGTCGTCCGGGTTGGCCGAACCGAACTCGTCGAGCATCAGGAAGGGGTCGAAGCGGGGCACGCCCTGCTCGGCAAAGACGCGCGTCAGGTTGACCCCGGCGCCGTCGGACGCCGGTTGGCCGGGACGTTGTTCGAGAATCTGGCGATCGCTCATCTGGACCTCCTCAAGGTTGGAATGAGCGCGATCCTACGCCTATGAATTGGATCAATGGTGCGTGATTTTGCTTGGTTTGTATCGAATTTGTGGATCGTTTTGGCGCTATCTGTAGGGGTGAATTCATTCGCCAATCGGATCGAAGGTTCGGCCTCACGCGGCAAGGGGGCAGCTTCGCCGCCCTGAGAGAATGTTTCACCCCTGCAAATGCCAAGTCAGGCCAGAGGCCTTACTCGGCAATCTGCAACTTGCGCGACTCGGTGTAGACGTAGCGCAGCTTCTCGTACTCGAAGGGCGTGTTGAGCTGGCCGTAGCGGAATTTGGTGGTGTAGCGCTTGTCCACCATGCGCAGCGCGGTGATCTCCGGGTGGTCACTGCTGACTTCCGGGACGTTGAGGAAGTTGATCTGGTAGTCGGCGACGTAGTCCACCACCAGCCCGCCAGTGTCGCGCAGGTTGGACGGGCCGAGGATCGGCAGCATCAGGAAGGGGCCGTCGGTGACGCCGTAATAGCCCAAGGTCTGGCCGAAGTCCTCGGTCTGCTTGGGCAGCCCGATGCGTGCGGCCGGGTCCCAGAGGCCGACGACGCCGATGGTGGTGTTCAGCAGCAGGCGTCCGGTGATTTCCATGGAGCGTTGTCCCTTGAGCTGGAGCAGGCTGTTCAGCAGGTTCGGCACATCTCCCAGGTTGCTGAAGAAGTTGCTCACGCCGCTGCGCACGAATCCCGGTGTCACGTAGCGATAGCCGCGCACCACGGGCAGGAACACCCATTCGTCGAAGCGATAGTTGAAGTGATAGACCCGCCGGTTCCAGGACTCGTAAGGGTCGTAGACGCTCAGTGCGTTAAGGGTGGAGCGTTCGAACTCGCGCTGATCCAGGCCGGGGTTGAATTTCAGGTCTTTCAGCGGCTGAGTGAAGCCGTCCTGGTCGGGCTCCTGGGCTCGAGCCAGGGGGCTTGCCAGCAGTAGGGCGATCAAGAGTGCTTTCTTAGCCACGGAAGAACTCCAGCATGGCGTCGCCGTTGACGCGGTAGTTGAGATTGCCGCAGTGCCCGCCATGGGGGTAGACGGTGAGGCGGTCGCCCAGGGTGCGGCGCAGGAAGCCCAGGTCGCCGGGGCCGAGGATGAGGTCGTCGGCGTTGTGCATCACGGCAATCTTGCTGTTGTCCTTCAGGTAGTCCTCCAGGGCATAGAGGCTGACCTGGTTGATCAGTTGGGTCAGGCTGCCGCCGTCGTAGCGGGCGCGCCAGTAGGGAATCAGTTGCTCGGTCATGTAGCAGTCGAAATCGCACTGCAGGGCGCGCTTGTAGAAGGGCGTCAGGCTGGTGCCTTCGCTGATGGACAACTGCACCGGAGTGATCAGGCCGCGACGGTTGATCAGGTCCGAGGTGAAGGCGATGTCCGAGGAGGAGAAGCGGAAGGCCGTGCCGATCAGCATCGCCATCTGCTCGTTGGACAGCCGCTGTCTGGATTCCTGGAAGTCGAACAGCAGGGCGTCATTGAGGTCGATGTAGCCCTTCTGCTGGAAGTAGCGGGTCAGCTTGCCCAGCACCACCTGGTAGAAGGTGGTGGTGTTGTCGACGCCCTTCACGCGGGTCTGCACAAGGCGGTCGAGGTTAGTCACAGAGGTATAGAGGTTCACCGGCGGATTGAGCAGCAGCACGCGCTTGAAATTGAAGCTGCGGCGGGTTTCGTCCAAGTGGCTGACGAAGGCCGCCTCAAGGGCGCCGAGGCTGTAACCGGTGAGGTAGAAGTCTGTGATCGGCAGGCTCGGATGTTGAGCACGCACGGCCTGCATCACCCGATAGAGGTCGTCGGCGTCTTCGGCGGAAAGTCCTGGGGTCGCATGACGCGAGGCGGCGGCCATGAAGTCGTAGCTGGTGGGCGAGGAAAGCTGCACCACGTGGTAACCGGCGCCGTAGAACAGCTTCTTCAGATTCTCGGCATGGGTGCTCGCGTAGTGGCCGCCCGTGCCGGCAATGACGAACACCAGCGGGGCAGGGCCCTTTTGCTTGGCGAGGCGGTAGCGCAACTTCTTCACTGACCAGAAATTGTCCGGCAACTCGCTTTCGCGCTCCGGATGCAGCTTCAGGTCATAGTCGGATTGGTCGATGTCATCGTCCGTCGGCACCGCGCTTCGCAAGTCCGGAGGCGTGGTGGCGATGGTCGCCTCGAAAGGGTTGGTGATCGGAAAGCCATAACTGGCTGAGTCCAGGTCCGCGGCCAGCACGGGAGCGCAGAGGGTCAGGCTGCCAAGTAGGGCGGCAAGGCGAAGACGGAGCATAGGAAAGGTCCCTGTTCAGATTCTGCGGAGTCCGGACCCCGTGGTTGCGGGCAGGCTCCAGTCACTCCCCCAGGCTTTGCCTGTCAGGGCCGCCGGGTCGCGCTCCTTATAAGCGAACGTCATGAGTGAATACCGAGCCTATGACAACTGCAAGTCCTGTGAGTGCGGGCCGTACGTCAGGCCAGGTTGTGGCAGATTGTTGGAAGGTTCTTGCATAGCGCCATCGCGGGGGTATCCTTGGCGCCGCTTACCCATTCGGAGAGAACCATGTCCAGCCGTTCATCCCTCATCCTGCTGCTGATTCTGCTGCCGCTCTGGCTGGCCGCCAGCTACGGGGTTCGTTTCGCCCTGATGGAGGACGGCCAGTGGGTCGGCCTGTGCGTCGACGAAGCGCAACGCTGGGAGTGCCAGGTGCGCGCTGGCCTGGGGTTGCTGATCCACTTCCGTGTCATCGCCTGGATCGGGTTCGGTGCCGCCCTGGTCGCTTTCTTCGTACCGGGCCGTGCCGGCTGGGGCCTGGCCTTGCTGGCGCTGCTCTTTGCCCTGCCGGCCCTGGTGCTGTACACCGCCAGCCTCGCGGTTTTCGCCTGTGTCATTGCAGGCCTGCGGCTGGTGCGCCGCCAGGTGGTGTCGGTGCCCGCACTGGCCTGAGGATTCAACAGATGCAAAAAAGGACGCTTCAAGCGTCCTTTTTTGTTGCCGGTGTTCCGTCCTGAAACCGCCCCTACCGCTCCCCCGAGGGAGCGGGCCCGGGTGAGTACGGCTCAGCCGCGAACCCGCAGGCTCCGCCACAGGGCGGCCAGTAGCAGGGTGCTTACCGCGGCCCAACCGATGGCCTGGAGGTTACCCAGGGTTTCTTCATAGAGCTGGGGCACGATGCCGGCGCCGATCAGGACGGCCATCAGCGCGATCTCGCGGCGCGGGGCGGCCACCGGGCGGAACAGGTAGACCAGGGCCGGCAGCAGCAGGGCGGCGCTGGGGAAACTGCGGTAGCGGGCATCGAAAACCAGGGCCAGCATCAGCACTGCGCCGGCGAAACCGGACGCAGCCAGCCACCAGCCGCCACGGGCTTCCAGCCAGTCGAACAGGCGACTGCGCGCTCCGCCGCGAGCCGACAGGGCCAGGGCGCCATGGGCCAGGACGATCAGATTGAGTCCAACCAGGAAGGCCGCCCACAACCATTCACCGGCGAAGCGGCTGGTAACGCGCGCCATTTCGCCCCACAGGCCGAGGCAGGCAGCGCCCACCGCCGCCAGCAGCGGTAGCAGCAGGGCGGCGCGGTTGGAGGCGGGGCGACCTGCAAGTGCCAGGGTGGCGAGGAAAATCAGGCCGGAAACGCTCAGCCACATAGGCCAGTTGGGCAGGTTGCTGACCGGACCGGCGAGCACGCCTTTGTCCTGGCGGTCGGCATCGAACAGGCCCCAGTAGCCGCCGACTGCGCCTTCACTGGCGCGCTTCCAGGGTTGGTCGAAGGCTTCAATCAGGTTGTAGCCCCAGCCGTTCTGCTCGGCCATGGCAACGAAGCCACGGATGAACTTGGCTTCGTTCACCCGGCTCGGTACTGCGGTTTCGCGCTGGCGGCCTTCGCTGGGCCAGCCGGTTTCACCGATGAAGATGTCCTTGGGGGCGAAGCGGTTGCCGAACACCTGGCGGATTTCGGCCGCGTGGCGCAGGGCCTGGTCGATGCCGGCAGGGTCGTCTTCCCAGTAGGGCAGCAGGTGGATGGTCAGGAAGTCCACTGCTGGCGCGACTTCCGGGTGCTTCAGCCAGAATTCCCAAACGTCTGCGTAGGTCACTGGCTGGTTCACCTGGGCCTTGACCTGCTCGATCAGCTTGGCCAGTTGGGCACCGGTGACTTCCTTGCGCAACAGGGTCTCGTTGCCCACGATCACTGACTGCACCACGTCCGGGTTGGCGTTGGCGGCCTTGACCAGGGCCTCGATCTCTTTCTGGGTGTCCAGCGGGTTGCCGTTCACCCAGGCGCCCAGCATCAGCTTCAGGCCGTGTTTGCGGGCCAGCTCCGGAATGGCTTCCAGACCTGTCATCGAGTAGGTGCGCACGCAGTGGAAGCGGGTTGCCAGCAGGGCCAGGTCAGCATCCATGCGTTCGGGGCGCAGCACGAAGGGCTGGTCGAACGGCGACTGGTCCTTGTCGAATGGGCTGTAGGAAGCGCACTGCAGCTTGTGGCTGGGGGTGGCAGCGTCCGGCAGGATCACCGGCTTGCCCAGGCCGTACCAGAGGCCAGCGAGGGCTAATGCGGCGATCAGGAAGGAAAACAGGTAGGGGAGTGCAGGGAAACGGGCGTTCTGACTCATGGCTAAGGGTGCTTGCGTTGGGGGCAAAGCCGCGCATCTTAGCGGATTAGCCCTCTTCGCTCCTACGGCCCGCAGTGGAAAATCCGCACAGGGAATGTCCGTTACGCGTGATGGTGCAACCAGGCGTGCTTGGGAATTTCCTGGCGCGGCTTGTCGCCCTTCTCTAAGCGCTTCCAGATTTTCTCGTGGAAGTAGAAACCTACCGAGTTGCACAGTGGCTCGACCGCCGCCACCAGTCCACCGACGGTCAGGCTACCGGTCAGGGCGTAGGCCACGCTGAAGGCAATGCAGAAGTGCATGAGGGTGAAGGTCACGGTCTTGAGCATGTCACACCTCGGTAATGAGAATGATTATTCGATGTGCTCAGGCTAGACCTGCCAAACGATGGATGGAAATGTTCATACAGCATGGTGCTGATAGTTTTTCTGTATCGCTTGAGTACGACCTTGGTCGATGTTGGTCTCGAGTTACGACTAAGGTCGTCTGTTGTGCTTGTACGACCGTTCTATTGTTGGTTCCACCAGCAACCCGCGCTGTGGAGGACAACAACAATGAACGACAGCACCTACAAGCGGATTCAGGAGAATCCGCGTTTTCAGGAACTGGTTTCCAAGCGAGAGCGCTTCGCCTGGATACTCTCTGCCATCATGCTGGGCCTTTATCTGGCCTTCATTCTCCTGATCGCCTTCGAGCCGCAATTGCTCGGCACGCGCATCAGCCCTGAGTCTCCGGTTACCTGGGGTATCCCGATCGGTGTCGGTCTCATCCTGTCGGCCTTCGTGCTGACCGGCATTTACGTTCGCCGCGCCAACGGCGAGTTCGACCGCCTGAACCACGAGATCCTCAAGGAGGTCCAGTAATGATCGCGCGCATCCTTGCCGTCCTCGGCCTGATGGTCGTGGCGCCCGCCCTCTGGGCTGCCGGTGCCATCGAGGGCGATGTCCAGCGGCAGCCGCTGAACACCTCGGCCATCGTCATGTTCGTCGCCTTCGTCGGCGCCACCCTGTACATCACCTACTGGGCCTCCAAGCGCAGCAAGTCGGCCTCCGACTTCTACACCGCCGGTGGCAGCATCACCGGTTTCCAGAACGGTCTGGCGATCGCCGGTGACTACATGTCGGCGGCGTCTTTCCTGGGTATTTCCGCCCTGGTGTTCACCTCCGGCTACGACGGCCTGATTTACTCCATCGGCTTCCTGGTGGGCTGGCCGGTCATTCTCTTCCTGATTGCCGAACGCCTGCGTAACCTCGGCAAGTACACCTTCGCAGACGTTGCCTCTTATCGCCTGAAGCAGAAGGAAATCCGCACCCTGTCCGCCAGCGGTTCTCTGGTGGTGGTGGCCTTCTACCTGATTGCGCAGATGGTCGGCGCCGGCAAGCTGATCGAGTTGCTGTTCGGCCTCAACTACCACGTGGCCGTGGTTCTAGTGGGCGTGCTGATGGTGCTCTACGTGCTGTTCGGCGGCATGCTGGCCACCACCTGGGTGCAGATCATCAAGGCGGTTTTGCTGCTCTCCGGCGCCTCCTTCATGGCGATCATGGTGCTCAAGCACGTCAACTTCGACATCGCCACCCTGTTCAGCGAAGCCATCAAGGTTCATCCGAAAGGCGAGGCCATCATGAGCCCCGGCGGCCTGGTGAAAGACCCAATCTCCGCCATCTCCCTCGGCCTGGCCCTGATGTTCGGTACCGCGGGCCTGCCGCATATCCTGATGCGCTTCTTCACCGTCAGCGACGCCAAGGAAGCCCGCAAGTCGGTGTTCTACGCCACTGGTTTCATCGGTTACTTCTACATCCTGACCTTCATCATCGGCTTTGGCGCGATCCTGCTGGTCAGCACCAACCCGGCCTTCAAGGACGCTACCGGTGCGCTGCTGGGCGGTAACAACATGGCGGCGGTGCATCTGGCCAACGCCGTGGGCGGCAGCCTGTTCCTCGGCTTCATCTCCGCCGTGGCCTTCGCCACCATCCTGGCGGTGGTTGCCGGCTTGACCCTGGCCGGCGCCTCGGCCGTGTCCCACGACCTCTACGCTTCCGTGTTCAAGAAGGGCAAGGCGAGCGAGAAGGACGAGCTGCGCGTATCGAAGATCACCACCGTGGTCCTGGGCTTCGTGGCCATCGGCCTTGGCATCCTGTTCGAGAAGCAGAACATCGCCTTCATGGTCGGCCTGGCGTTCTCCATCGCCGCCAGCTGCAACTTCCCGGTCCTGATCCTCTCCATGTACTGGAAGAAGCTGACCACCCGTGGCGCGATGATCGGTGGCTGGCTCGGCCTGATCACCGCCGTTGGCCTGATGGTCCTCGGCCCAACCATCTGGGTACAGATCCTCGGCCATGCGACCCCGGTCTACCCCTACGAGTACCCGGCGCTGTTCTCCATCCTGGTTGCCTTCATCGGTATCTGGTTCTTCTCCATCACCGACAAGTCGACCGCTGCAGACGAGGAGCGTGCGCGCTTCTACCCGCAGTTCGTGCGTTCCCAGACTGGCCTGGGCGCCAGCGGTGCCGTAGCGCACTGATTCAACGTTATCCCTTGCAAGACTTGGGGCAGCCTTCGGGCTGCCCTTTTTGTTGTTTGTGAGTTGTTGGGGTGGGACATTGGCTCATTCCGGATTGGCAACTTCGTGTGAGGGGCTTGCACGGTTGGTTGCCTGGCTCGTCACCGGGTGGGCATCAGGCTCCTGTTTCGCCACCCGGCGAGTCACTTCTGGCTGTCGCCCCAGAAGTAACCAAGAAGGCTTGCCCCTGCATGCGGCCCCGGCTTCAGACCCGCGTGGGCTTCAGGATGACTCATGCCGTGCTGGCGCGAGTTACCCCCCTACCTTTGGGAGAGGGGACGGGGGTGAGGGCGACGTTTAGCGGCTCGGGGCTAGACAAAGGCAATCGCACAATTCCGCCAATCCGGTCTGAGTCCGAGCCTTCCCCTGGCGGTCAAATCATCCCCAGTAACAACAGCACGACGACGATGACCAGCAGCACCCCGACCATGCCCGACGGGCCGTAGCCCCAGTTGCGGGAGTGGGGGAAGACCGGCAGGCCGCCGATCAGCAGCAGGATCAGGATGATGAGCAGCAGAAGGGTGATCATGGGGACTCCTCGATGGCAGCATTGACCATGCTCCTAGTTACCGACTGACCACCTTTCGTGATAGTTCAAGGAAAACGAACCTGTGGATAACTTGCCGTGAGCTACCGGATCGCCGCTGATGCCGTGTTGCTGCTGCACCTGAGCTTCATCCTCTTTGTCATGCTGGGTGGGTTGCTGGTGTTGAAGTGGCCGCGTCTGGCCTGGCTGCACCTGCCTGCGGTGGTCTGGGGCGCCACGGTGGAATTCCTGCATCTGGTCTGCCCGCTCACGCCCCTGGAGAACCGTCTGCGATTGGCTGCGGGGGAGCAGGGACTCAGCGGCGGTTTCATCGAACACTACCTGGTGCCGGTGATCTATCCGGCGGGGCTGACGCCGGGTATTCAGCTCTGGCTTGGGGCTGTCGTGCTGCTGATCAACCTGGTGCCCTACTGCCTGCTGGCGCGGCGTTCGATGATGCGCCGCTAGCGGCGTTTGCCCTCATCATTCAGCAGCGTGATTCAGGGGCGGCGGGATTATGGCCTTCGCTACACTGCGGTTCATCTACCGCACAAGCATAAAAGGCACCTCACCATGCACAACCGCATCATGATCACCGGCGCCGGTTCCGGCCTCGGCCGCGAAATCGCCTTGCGCTGGGCGCGCGAAGGCTGGCAGCTGGCGCTGTCCGACGTCAACGAGCCGGGCCTGGTGGAAACCCTGAAGCTGGTCCGCGAGGCTGGTGGCGACGGTTTCACCCAACGCTGCGACGTCCGCGACTACAGTCAGCTCACCGCGTTGGCCCAGGCCTGCGAAGAGAAGCTCGGTGGCATCGACATCATCGTCAACAACGCTGGCGTTGCCTCGGGCGGCTTCTTCGAGGAGTTGTCCCTGGAGGATTGGGACTGGCAGATCGCGATCAACCTGATGGGGGTGGTCAAGGGCTGCAAGGCCTTCCTGCCACTGCTGCAAAAGAGCAAGGGTCGAATCGTCAACGTCGCTTCCATGGCTGCGCTGATGCAGGGGCCGGCGATGAGTAACTACAACGTCGCCAAGGCCGGCGTGGTGGCCCTGTCGGAAAGCCTCCTGATCGAACTGAAGGAAGAGGGCGTGGGCGTGCATGTCGTCTGCCCGTCCTTCTTCCAGACCAACCTGCTGGACTCTTTCCGTGGCCCGACCCCGGCGATGAAGCAGCAGGTGGGCAAGCTGCTGGAAAGCTCGCCCATCAGTGCGGCCGACATTGCCGAGTACATCTTCCAGGAAGTAACCGCCGGCACCTTCATGATCCTGCCTCACGAGCAGGGCCGTATGGCCTGGGCCGTGAAGCAGAAGAACCCACAGGCGCTCTACGACGAAATGGCCAGCATGGCCGCCAAGATGCGCGCCAAACACCACGGCAACGCCTGATCGGGACTGTCTGACCGGTCAGCTTCGGCACTGTTCGGGGTTGCCCGGCGGCGGACCGGGGGAGTAGGGTTTCTCCCCCGGCCTGACGGCCAACCCGGATGGACCCTCGTGAAACCCTTCTCCCGAGCGCTGCTGATGCTGGCGCTGGTGCTTGCCGCGATTAACCTGCGGCCCGGCATCACCTCACTTGCCCCCCTGATCGAACGCATTGCCCACGAACTGGCCCTGAGCCGCAGCCTGATCAGCCTGACGACCGCACTGCCGGTGCTTTGCATGGGACTCCTGGCTCCCCTGGCCCCACGCCTGGCGGTGCGATTCGGCCTGGAGCGGGTTATCACTGTCTGCCTCGTGCTGATCGGTCTTGCGCTACTGGCGCGTCTGGGCGGCCATGCCAGTGCCGTGCTGATTGGCAGCGCGGTAGCCATGGGAGCAGGAATTGCCGTCGCCGGCCCCTTGTTGTCCGGCTTCATCAAGCGTCACTTCCACCACCAGATGGGGCGCGTGGTTGCCTGGTATTCCCTGAGCATGACCATTGGCGGTGCCGCCGGGGCAGTTCTGACTCCACCGGTGACCCAACTGCTGGGTGACCAGTGGCACTTCGGTCTGGCCTTCTGGTCTCTGCCGGCGTTGCTGGCGGTGCTGCTCTGGCTGTGCCTGCCCAATCGCGCCGAGCCCTCCAGCGAAGCGGGGCAGGGCGGTTTGCCGTGGGGCGAGCCGCGGGCCTGGCTGATTACCGCCTTCTTCGCGCTCCAGGCCGGCCTGTTCTATGCCCTGACCACCTGGCTGGTGGCTCGCTACCACGAGGCCGGTCTCAGCCTGCTGCGCAGCAACAGCCTGTTCAGTTTCTTCATGCTGGTGGGCCTGCCCAGTGCCTTCATCCTGCCCTGGATGGCCCAGCGCTTCGACAACCGCTATCAGCTGCTGCTGGTCTGCGGCCTGATCAGCACAATCTGCCTGGGCATGATCTGCTTCCAGCCGACTCTGGCTCCGGAAGTCTGGGCGGCGCTGCTGGGCCTGGGGCTGAGCGGTTCCTTCGCCCTATCCCTGGTGCTGCCGCTCTACGAAGCTGACACGCCCCTGGCGGTGAGCCGCTGGACCGCGATGATGCTGTTCGCCGGCTACGGCCTGGGCAGTCTTACGCCGATTCTCGCCGGCCTCGGTCGTGACCTGGCAGGCAACTACCAGGTGCCGTTCATGGTGATTACCGGGCTGGCACTGGTCATGTGCGGGCTCGCCTGGTTGCTGGGGCGCGGCAAGCGTTGAGGACTTCGACGCATTTCCTTTCTCCCGTGGCAGTCCTGTGTTAGAAGGCTGCCACTGTTTTACTGGAGTGCCCGCGTGGAGTCCGAATCCATTGTCTATGGCTGCATTCGCGACTGGCCGTCGCTCGACGATCAGGCGCATCGCCTGCGCCGCGAGACCAATCGCAGTGTGCTGGAGAGCCTGCCCAGTGGCGAGGCCTGGCCCTTTCTCGGTCGCGAAATGTTCTCCTGCTGCGAGCAACCGGGCGAAGGTCTGTTTCGCACTCAAGTGATCCACTTCGGCGCTAGCTATCCGGCGGTGGAGTACGAGTGGAGCCTGTGGGTGAAGGCGTTCGAAGCCCTGCTCAAGCAGCTCTACTGGAGCAGCGCCGTGGTCCATCTGGAAACCGAACTCAACGGCATTCACACCTTCCGCTGGGAAAGCGAGCAGGGCTTGCACAGTCCCCAGGAAGACAACCTGCGGGTGCGCTGCGCCTGGGAACGTGAAGGCGGCGTACACGGCTGATCCGTCTACCCACTCGTCCCGCTCTTCAAGGGATTGACCCATGCTCAACTACCTCTGGTTCTTCCTCGCTGCGCTTTTCGAAATCGGCGGCTGCTACGCCTTCTGGCTTTGGTTGCGGATGGGCAAGAGCGCCTGGTGGGTTGTCCCCGGCCTGCTCAGCCTGACCCTCTTCGCCCTGCTGCTCACCCGCGTGGAAGCCGCCTACGCCGGCCGCGCCTATGCGGCCTATGGCGGCATCTACATCGTCGCCTCGCTGCTCTGGCTCGGCGTGGTGGAGCGCACCCGCCCGCTGGCCAGCGACTGGCTCGGTGCGGCGCTGTGTGTGATGGGCGCCACCATCATCCTGCTGGGGCCGCGCTTCTCGCAGAATTGACGCCGACCCCTGCCGCGCCGAACAGCTATTGCCAGTGAGTTCGCCCCATGGGATCAGGGACAGGTCGAAACTGCTGGCACCTTGCCGCTTGACCGCTGTCGAACCCCTCATGGCGACCCGGAAAGCGGCCTCCAAGGCTGCCGATTCAGATTCCGGGCAACAACCCTCCCTGCCGCGCAGGAGGATGCTGGATGAAACAGCCGTCATCAGGGACAGTGGCGCGTGTCCTGGTGGCGCTTTATGCATCGCTACTCCTGGGCTGCACCTCGCTGCCTCGCATCAACCCCGACATGATCCACTCGCCGGCCACCCCCGTGCAGGTGGACGGCACCCATGGCCCGCTTTCGGATGAGCGCAGCAAGGCCATTCTCGACCGGCTGAAGGCTTCCGGCATGGAAACCGACATCTTCGACCTGCACCTGGCGATCGAAGAGTCCCTGGTCGGCAGTCCGCTCACCGCCGGTAACCGGGTCGACCTGCTGCAGGACGGCCCGCAAACCTACGCGGCGATGTTCGAGGCGATCGAGGCCGCGCGGGATCACATCAACATGGAGACTTACATCCTCGAAGGCGACGACGTGGGGCAGCGCTTCGCCGATGCACTGATCGCCAAGCAGCGCAGCGGCGTCCAGGTCAACCTGATCTACGACAGTGTCGGCACCCTGGGCACGCCGCCGGCGTTCTTCGCGCGCTTGCGCGAATCCGGGATCAGGCTGGTGGAGTTCAATCCGATCAACCCCATGACCGCCAAGGCCGGCTGGGAACTCAACCAGCGCGACCACCGCAAGCTGCTGATCGTCGACGGGCGGGTCGCCATACTCGGCGGGGTGAACATCAGTGGGGTGTACTCCAGCGGTTCCTTCGGTTCGAGCCGTCAGGGCAAGCCGGAACGCGATCTGCCCTGGCGCGATACCGACCTGCGCATCGAAGGTCCGGTGGTTGCGGAACTGCAAAAACTCTTCATCACCACCTGGGACCGGCAGAAAGGCGGGGCCCTGGTCGCGCGTCACTACTTTCCGCCCCTGGAACGCAAGGGCCGGGAGGTGGTGCGGGCCATCGGCAGTTCGCCGGACGAGCCGTACAGCCAGATATACGCCACCCTCATCTCCGCACTGCGCAGCGCACAGAGCGAAATCTGGCTGACCAGCGCCTACTTCGTGCCCGACCCGCAGTTGCTCGATGCTCTCAAATCCGCCGTGGTCCGTGGCGTCGACGTACGTCTTGTGGTGCCCAGCAGCACCGATTCCTGGTTGGTTTTCCACGCCGGGCGAGCTTATTACAGCGAGTTGCTGGAAGCCGGCGTGCGGCTCTACGAGCGCCGCGACGCGCTACTCCATGTGAAGGCAGGGGTGATAGATGGCGTCTGGTCCACGGTGGGCTCCACCAACCTCGACTGGCGTAGTTTCCTGCACAACCAGGAGGTCAACGTTGTCGTGCTGGGGGCGGACTTCGGTGCGCGAATGCGCAATGCGTTCCTGGAGGATGTGAAAGGCTCGGACGAACTGACCTTCGAGACGTGGCAGCGCCGCTCCATACGCGCCCGACTCAGTGAGCGGATCGGGCGCGTCTGGGAATACTGGCTTTAGGCGGGGGTGTCGAAAGGCGTGCTGACGACAGGAGGGTGTTGGCTGCGGGCCAGGACCTCGTCCGCCCGGGCTCGATGGTAGGCCGCTTCGTGCAACGCCTGGGCATCGGCAAGGAGCAGGCCCAGGGCGGATGCGAGCCGAGCGGATTCCTGGGGCAGGACATTGTTTCCGTTGCCGCTCTCCAGGATGCGCAGCAGGTCGCCGAGGGCGGCCATGCGCTGGTTGGCGGCTTCGAACAGGTGGTTCGATGGCGCCTGGATGTTCACGTAGAGAACGTCGCCATAGGGCTGGGAGGAAAGTGAAAGCGGGGTGAAATCGGTAACCGTGCATCCGCATTGCGGCAGATCGCCTGTGGTGCTGATGCCTATCTGCGTGGTGTGTAGGCTTTGCATATCCTTGCTTCCTCGCTTACCAGAGAAGCCGCACCTTACCGTCACGACACGGTAGGGCGGCGGGCCGTGCAGGGGTCGCAAACCGGTTACGCGAGGAAAACCCGGCAAGGCCGAAGCCTTCCCTGCACGGCCCACCATGTAGCAATTGCGTACCAGGTGGGTCGTGACCTGCGTGAAGTTCGGGTTGCGACTCCCGATCGCGGTTCCCACCGCGACGGTCAGGGACTCTAGCGAGCGGCTTTGTAGGCGCTCAAGGTTGAAGGTCTGTATGAAATGTCTCGCCGGTGCGAGGGAATTCATAAGCAGAGGGAAGTCGATTCGCGCATTGGAGATTACGCCGCACGTGTCGAGCGAAAGTCTCGTTCTAGAGCGGTTTATGCGTTTTTCGCGGAATTTGCCGACGAAATGCAGGGTGAATTCGAGCCTACTGTCATCATTTCATCACAGGGCATCTACACTCTGGCTTCAGAGTCTATTGGTGCTCTGTGCTTTGTTTGGGTCGCCCCGTGGCGGCCTTTTTTGTGCCCGCCGTTTTTGTCACCCCGCCTGTCGCTGGTACGGAACAATCGCCGTTTCATCGCCTTTATTGTCATGTCCAGTTACAGATAAGTTCATATAAATCAAAACAATAGAGCGGGTAACCGAGCGGTCGTAGGTATTGCCAGGCCGTTGACGCTGTTGCGCCCCCCAACTACTACTGACTAACACCCCCGAATGCGGGGATCTGATCGAAATTCGGCGAAAGGCGCTGAAAGAGACGGTTATTGCCGTCATTCTGCGGAGTTTTTGCGTCCTTCCATTGGCATAGGCGCAGGCGAGGAAGCAAAAATGGGCGAGCCGGCACAGAAGTCCTTCACTTCAGTTCTCCCCGCTCGGCTAGGTCCCATGGCGCTTCGGCTGATCCTCTGTGTGTCGCTTGCCTTGCTGGTAACCCTGAACGCTGCTGCGGAGGCGCCCCAACTCAATGACAAGTGGCTGGAACCGGCGCGGTCACGGTTGCTGGAGGACAAACAGGGATTGCCGTTCTTTCCCCATCGGGCGAACACGCCGAACAATTCCTTGCTGAAGGTCAGTGACTTCGATGACGCGCAGGTCTGCGGTGCCTGTCATACCGAGATCTATCGGCAGTGGCGCTCGTCAATGATGTCCCACTCCTGGGAAGAACCTATCTACCGGGCGCTGCTGCGACATGCCAGTGAAGCCACTGAGGGGCGGGTGGACAACTTCTGCACCGGCTGCCATACGCCGATCGGCCTTACCACAGGGCAGATCAACTCGACGGTCAATCGTGCTTCAGTAGGGTTCACAGCCCTGAACAATCCCATGCCCGGCGTGGACTGCGAGACCTGTCACAACATCAATGCTCGCACCGGATTGGATAATGGGGCCTACGTGCTGAGCCCCCGCGCACATGGCAAGCCGACAAAGTTCGGACCGCGCAGCGACGCGGTGTCGCCCTACCACGACACGGTGTACTCCGGTCTGCACACCCGCTCAGACTTCTGCGCCACCTGCCACAACGTCACTCACCCCTTCAGTTCGGTGGCGGTCGAGCGCACTTATGACGAATGGCTCGAAAGCCCCTACAGCTTCAACGGTGAAACCTGCCAGAGCTGCCATATGGCGCCTTTTGCCGGCAAGGCGGCGATCATGGGGCCGGACCGCACGGACGTGGCTTCCCATTGGTTCACCGGTGCCAACGCGGCAGTGCTCGAGTACCTGGGCGAGAAGGAAGCGGCCCAGCGCGCGCGGGACAATCTGGCGAAGGCTGCCCAGATCAGCTTCGAATCGATACCGGAAACCCTGGAGCCAGGGCAGGAGGTGTCCGTGCGGGTGAAGGTTGTCAACATCGGGGCTGGACACAAGTTGCCCACGGGCTTTCCCGAGGGTCGTGAAGTCTGGATCGACTTCCATGCGGTGGACGGTGCCGGTCACGAGTTCTATCGGATGGGGGCGATCCGGGATGGCGCAACTGAACCGAACACCCGCAACTTCAAGGTCCATCTCGGCGACAAGGATGGCAAGGAACTGGACATAGAGGTCTGGAACGCCACCCAGATCCTCTCGGACAACCGCATCCTGCCCAAGGGCTATGACGTCCGGGAGTTCTCCTTCGTGGTGCCGGCGGACGCGCAGGGCCCCATTACCCTGACGGCGGAGCTGAACTACTGGCCGTTCCCGCAGCGCCTGGTGGACTACCTGCTGGGCGAGGGCAAGCTCAAGGTAGAAGTGACGCGGATGGATCAGGTGGTGAAGGCTCTGCCGCTTGGTGCGGCGGTGCAGGCGGCGAAGCTGTAAGGGGAGCCTTGTAGGGGGGCCGGGCGGCGCTCCGCTTCATCCCGCACTGACCGGCGATGTTGGGCTGAAGCTCATCTTCCGATCGGCCAACCGCCGATTGAGAAAGGGACTCGCCGGGTGGGCGAAACCAGAAACATCCGCAAAACTCGGAAGTCGATGTTCTCCGACGACGCGCATCAGGCTGGCGCCGATGCCCGGTCTCAGCGGGAAGTAAGACATTTCGTACAGTCCATCGACCTTGAGGGCCTACAAAAGCCCTCGCTAGAGTCCATGGCCGGCGCGGTGGGAACCGCGATCGGGAGTCGCTATCCGAAAAACGCAAGGCGCGAACCACCTGGATTGCAATCGCAACATGGCGGGCCGTGCAGGGAAGGCCTAGGCCTTACCGGGTTCTCCTCGCGTAACCGGTTTGCGACCCCTGCACGGCCCGCCGCCCTTTCATGTCGTGTACGCGCAAGCATTCCAATAAGTATTTTCATCAGGCTTTCCGCGTGCAAATTCAATTCACACAACACTCACCGAAAATCATATCAACCTTGTGTCAATGTATTTAGATTACGCTTAAGCAAGCTTAAGGAAGAACACCAAGAGTTCAACTTTAAAGATATAGAGCGCCCCGCCAGATCATGAAAGTAACCAAGATCCTAGCTGCACTCCTTGTTGTTTGGATGCCATCAATTTCATCTGCAAACTGTGAGTTTTATAACGGGCACTCTCAACAGCTAATAAACATAAACATACCTCCAACGCTATCCATCCCCAGGGACGCGCCAAACAACAGTGTATTATATGAGTCAGCGCCACAGACCTTTAACGGGGCTGCATCTTACAAATGCTCTTCTGATTTCAAGAAGGGTGTAAAAAACAATTTAGGCGGCGACTCTCCAACTTCAACAGTCTTCCCAATTGGCACGAGTGGACTATCATGGCAGTGGATTGTAGATGGCACGAGGCATGGTGGGTTTGGCTCGTCGACTGGCAAAGCTGGAGGCTATGGATTTAATGGCACTACACACTCATTACGAATAATAAAAACGGGCAACATCACATCTGGCACCACCTTAACAGCTGGCATTATGGGCTTCATTCAACGTGGAGCTATTCAGCCCCTTGTAATGACAATAACAAATAGCTCATCTATTGTTTTGCAGTCGTGTGAGACGCCAGATGTAAAAGTAGAAATGAAGGAGCATAATCTTAGTTTATTTAAAAGCTTTGAGAGCTACACCACGCCAAAGACATTCAGCATAAAGCTGAACAATTGCCCCAGCGGAATCAGCAAGGTTGCCTATAGCCTTTCTGCAAACCCAATGGCTCCCGCATGGAATCCAGCTCTCGGAATCGTTGAATTAAACAAGAGCTCAACTGCAAAAGGGATCGCACTGCAAGTGCTCGATAGTAAGCTGGAGCCAATTCAGCTGGACAAAACATACATATTCAGTGAATACGCGAGTAGCGGCGGGAATTTTTCCATTCCCATGAATGCCAGATATATACGAACACTGCCAAGTGGGAGCGCTGGCCAATATGATCCAGGGATGAGTGCGGGAACTGCCAATACCGAGGTCACTTTTATCATGAGCTATCTATGAGAGCTCTGGACCTTTTCCTTCTGATCGGTCAAGGCGCTATAGGTAGCTTCGCAAGCCGCCAACCAGCGCATGACCGCCCAGGCTGAGCTGTTGTGGATTCTGGAGTCCGGCAGCGACAACGCGTTGGCCCAGGAAACTGCCCGACTCGCCTCGGCCCTCGGCCTGCTCCTGGCGGATGTCCAGGCGTTGCACGAAGCGGCCTACCAACATTCGCGCGAGGAAGAAGACGCAGACGGCACTCAACTTGGCTCAGATCGTTCCAGCAACACGTAATGCAGAGATAGCCGATTCATTTGCACTGATTAGCGCAGCTGCCCTCCCGCGTTATTCCTCCAGCCACTCCTTGGGCACGTCCAGCTTGAGCATCAGCTGACAGAGTTGGCTGTCGGGGTCGTAGGCGATCACCGCCTCACCTTTCTGCAACGCCCGGCGGACGCGCTCCACGCGGGTTTCCAGTGGGGTGTCGTCGCCGTTGTCGGTGCCTTCGCGAGTCACGAAGTCCTCGATCAGGCGGGTCAGGGTATCGGCTTCGAGCAGGTCAAAGGGAATGAGCATCGGGAGATCTCCAGCGGGGGCGAAATGCTAACGCCCCCGCGCCATGCCGTCACCCGTCCACGCTCTGGCGCAGGATAAAGCGCTCCAGCGTGGCGAACAGCAGGGCGCTGTCCAGGGGCTTGCCGAGGAAGTCGTCCATGCCGGCGTCGGCGCCAGCCTGGCGGTGTTCTTCGAGGATATGCGCAGTCAGTGCGACGATCGGCACGGGTGGCCAGTTGCGGTTGCGTTCGAGCCGACGAATCTGTCGGGTGGCCTCGAAGCCGTCCATTTCCGGCATCTCGCAATCCATCAGAATCAGCTGGATGCCCTCCGGGTCGCGCTGATACTCGTCCACCGCCGCTACACCATTGGTCACGGTACGTACCAGATAGCCGCGCTTCTTGAGGAAGCCCTGGACTACCATCTGGTTCACCGGGTTGTCTTCAGCCACCAGGATGCAGGGTGTGGCGCTCACGCGGCGGCGCTCTTCCTGTTGCTGGGTGCGCTCTTCCAGGCGCCGCTCACGGTAGAGCTCCTGCAGGGTGTCGCGCAGCTGCGCCAGGGTTAGCGGCCGGGCCAGGGCACGCAGGCGCAGGCCAGCGCCAGCGGGGAGCTGCTGGCTGTGTTCCGGCGAGCAGATCAGCAGCACGCGCTGGCCGTGCTCCAGGTGCGGGCGCAGCTTGTCTACCCAGCGTTCCGGATCCCCCGGCCAGGGGGCCTGCAACACCAGCAAGGGCGGTACGTCGAAGTCTTCCAGCTGGTCAATCAGTCTGGCCGGGTCCTGGCAGCGTTCGCAGCGCATACCCCAGCGGCCGAGCAGGCGACTCAGGGCGTCCAGGCCAAGGGCGTCCTGGCAGGCGAGCAGGGCCGTGCGGCCGTCCAGGAGCCGGTTCATTTCGTCGCTATTGAACTCGCCGGGCTGCAGGGGAACATCGAAGCTGAAGCGAGTGCCCTGGTTGAGGGTGCTCTGCACTTCGATGCGCCCACCCATCATTTCCACCAGTTCTTTGCTGATCGCCAGGCCCAGGCCGCTGCCGCCGTAACGGCGCGTGGTGCTGGAGTCACCCTGGGCGAAGGAATCGAACAGCTGGGCCAACGCTTCGGGCCGGATGCCGATGCCACTGTCAATGACACTGAACACAAGGTGCGCCTTGCCTTCTGAGGTGCGGCGCAGACTGAGGTTGAGCGCCACATGGCCCTCGGCCGTGAACTTCAGGGCATTGCCCAGTAGGTTCATCAGTACCTGCTTGAGCCGCGTCGGGTCACCCAGGATGCGTCGAGGCACCCCGGTGTCCAGGCTGAGATGCAGGCCCAGGCGCTTGTCCATGGCCTGGGCGGTGAACAGGCCGAGCGTGTCTGACGCCAGGTCTTCCAGGTCGAACTCGATATTTTCCAGCTCCAGCTTGCCCGACTCGATTCGGGCGAAGTCGAGGATGTCGTTGATCACCGTCATCAACGCGGTACCCGAGCTGGAGATGGTGTCGACGTAGAAGCGCTGGCTGCGGTCCAGCGGGGTTTCCTTGAGCAGTTGCAGCATGCCCAGCACGCCATTGAGCGGGGTACGGATCTCGTGACTCATCGTGGCGAGGAAGCGGCTCTTGGCCTGGTTCTCGAAATGCGCTTGCTCGGCGGCCTGGCGCGAACGGAAACCTTCTTCCTTGAGGGTGTTGATGCGGTCCGCCAGGCCGATGGAGAGGGTGATCAGCTCGATGGTGACGCCGATCTTCACCACGGTGGCGCCGAACAGCCCCATCACCTCGACGCCCAGCGAACCGGTGGTGACCTGGATAAAAGCGAACAGCAGCACACCCCAGGCCAGGGTGTAGTAGGAGCCGTAGCGCAAACCCTTGCGCCAGACGTAGATGCCGGTGAACAGGAGGAAGGCGGAGATTGCCGAGACCGTGAGGCTGGCGAGGATGTTCCAGTTCTGCAGGCCGATCAGCGGGAAGCTGAGCACCGCCACCAGGGTCGCCGCCATCAGCCCGCGCAGCACCTGGTCCAGGCGTGGGAAGTGCAGTCTGGTGTGGAGGAAGTGGCGGCTGAACTGCACTGCAGTCAGGCAGTGCAGGTACATGAAGATGTAGATCGCCACCGACTGCAGCCCCACATGGTCCGGCAGCAGCTTGAACAGCATGCCGTCGAAGCAGGCGGCGAGCAGGCCGACGTTGAGGTTGTAGGCCAGGTACCAGAGGTAGGCCGGTTCGCGCAGCGACAGATAGAGGAACAGGTTGTAGAAAAACATGGCGAAGAGCACGCCGTAGAAGGCCCCGTTGAACCCCATGAGGTTCTCCTGGGCGGCGGCGCTGGCGTCAAAGGTGCTGAACACCAGCGGCACAAACAGCGTGCTGGTGCTTTCCACCCGCAGGATCAGCGTGCTCTGGCCCGGTTCGACGCGAAGGGGGAACCAGAAGTTGCGCACGTGTACCGGTCGCTGGGAGAACGCGAACCGGTCTCCGGATTCCTGGGCCTGCACGCGACCGTCAGCGGCGATGTGATAGAGGCGGATGTCGTCCAGCAGCGGATAGTTGGCTTCCAGGTAGCCGTCCAGGGCGTGGGCCCGCTGGTTGTCCAGGTGCACCCGGAACCACCAGACCGAACGGTTCTTGCCGAGGTTCGCCTGTTCCCCCGGCAGTTTCCGGAATGCCGGATCGGGGAGCTTGCGTACCTGTTCGAGGTCGAGTTCGCCCTTGGGGTCTTCCAGGTATTCGACCCAGTGGCCGAGCGGAAGGCGTAGTTGATCCCGGTCGAGCGGCACTGCCTCCAGGGCGAAGGCGGGCCGGCAGAACCAGAGCAGAAGAAAGACCAGACCGAGTGCGACAGTTTTCACACAGCCTGAAAGGTGAAGCATGGGTGACCACCCGTGTTGTTATGCGTCCCTGGATGGCACTTTGCTCCTAGCGGGCTCGCCCTTCAAGGGCTGCCGTCACCCTTTCCCACAAGACTTTCCACGGTCGGGACGCGCGTCTCGCTCTCCATCTGTGCGTCATGCTCCAGCTGATGGCTGAAGGGCTCCAGGGACTGCTGACTGTTCACGGCGTCGCTGGCGAAGACCGGGGGGCTCATCAGGTATGCGCCGAGCAGGCGGGTCAGGGCCTCCAGGCTGTCGATATGGGTGCGCTCATAGCCATGGGTGGCATCGCACCCGAAGGCCACGAGGGCGGTGCGGATGTCATGGCCGGCGGTGACTGCCGACTGGGCGTCGCTGTGGTAGTAGCGGAACAGGTCGCGGCGCAGCGGAATGGCTTGGGCCTCCGCCAGGCGCAGCAGATGCCGCGAGAGGTGGAAGTCGTAGGGGCCGCCGGAGTCCTGCAGGGCAACGGTCACCGCATGTTCGCTGGAGTGCTGGCCGGGGGCGACCGGGGCAATGTCGATGCCGACGAACTCGCTGACATCCCAGGGCAGTGCGGCAGCCGATCCGGAGCCGATTTCCTCGGTGATGGTGAACAGCGGGTGGCAATCGATGGGAGGCACCAGGCGGGCCTCGGTGATGCCTTTGAGCGCGGTGAGCAGGGCGGCCACCCCGGCCTTGTCGTCGAGATGCCGCGCGCTGATATGCCCGCTCTCGGTGAACTCCGGCAGGGGGTCGAAGGCGACGAAGTCGCCCACTGAAACGCCAAGGGTCTCGCAGTCGGCCCGAGTTGTGCTGTAGGCATCCAGGCGCAGCTCCACGTGGTCCCAACTGATGGGCAGGCTATCCACCTGGGTGTTGAAGGCGTGCCCGGAGGCCAGCAGGGGCAGCACGCTGCCGCGCAGGACCCGGCCGTCGCCGAACAGGCTGACGCGGCTGCCCTCGGCGAAGCGACTGGACCAGCAGCCTACGGGAGCCAGGCCCAGGCGGCCGTTGTCCTTCACCTCGCGGACGATGGCGCCGATGGTGTCCAGGTGCGCTGAAACCGCGCGGTCGGGGCTGCTCTGCCGGCCCTTGACCGTGGCGCGGATGGTGCCGCGCCGGGTCAGCTCATAGGGAATACCGATCTCGTCCAGCCGCTCGGCGACGTAGCGCACGATGGTGTCGGTAAAACCGGTGGGGCTGGGAATGGCGAGCATCTCCAGCAGAACCTTCTGCAGGTAGGCAAGGTCGGGTTCGGGAAGTGTCTGGCTCATGGCTGCTCCTCGGAATGCTGCACGGTTCTGGACGCTGCGATTGCCGCCGGCATAGTCCCGCAGGATGGATGGAGCCCCGCGATGCGTGTCGGTGGCTCGTGGTGATGGGTATCGCTTCGCTCTACCTATCCTACGAAGGCAGGTCAGGGCGTGCGGCTCAACGGAAACAGCAGGTCGATAAAACGCTCCGCCGTCGGTTGCGGCTGGTGGTTGGCCAGGCCGACCCGTTCGTTGGCCTCGATCAGCACGTACTCCGGCTGGTCGGCTGCGGGTACCAGCAGGTCAAGGCCCACCACCGGGACTTCCAGGGTGCGCGCAGCGAGGATGGAGGCTTCCGCCAGGGCCGGGTGCAGGGTCGCGGTAACGTCTTCCAGGGTGCCGCCGGTATGCAGATTGGCGGTGCGTCGCACGACCAGGCGGGTGCCGGCAGGCAGCACGTCGTCATAGCCAACGCCCGCGGCGCGCAGGGTGCGTTCGGTTTCCCCGTCGAGGGGGATGCGGCTTTCGCCCTGGGTGGCCGCCTGGCGTCGGCGGCTCTGGCGTTCGATCAGCTGGCGCAAGGTGCGCTGGCCATCGCCCATCACCTCGGCCGGGCGGCGGATGGCCGCGGCGACCACTTCGTAGTTGATCACCACCACCCGCAGGTCGAAGCCCGTGTGGCAGCTCTCCAACAACACCCGGCTGTCGAAGTGCTCGGCGTTGGCGATGGCGGTCTTCACCTCGTCCAGGTTGCGCAGGTCCACTGCCACGCCCTGGCCCTGCTCACCGTTCACCGGTTTGACGACCAGGCTGCCGTGCTCGGCGAGGAAGGCGGCGTTGTCCGCGTCGCTACCGGCCAGGCGCTGGGCCGGTTGGCGAATGCCCACCCGGGAGAGGGCGCGGTGGGTCAGGTGCTTGTCCTGGCAGAGGGTCATGCTCACCGCGCTGGTGAGGTCGCTCAGGGACTCCCGGCAACGGATGCGCCGGCCGCCCTGGCTGAGGCTGAACAGCCCACCCTCGGCATCATCCACCTGCACTTCGATGCCACGGCGCAGGGCCTCGTCAACGATGATGCGGGCGTAGGGGTTAAGTGGCTCTTCGGGGCCGGGGCCGATGTACAGGGTGTGGTTGATGCTGTTCTTGCGCTTGACCGCGAAGGTGGCCAGGTCCCGGAAACCCAGCTTGGCGTAGAGCGCCTTGGCCTGGAGGTTGTCGTGCAGAACCGAGAGGTCGAGGTAATTGAGTCCGCGGCTCATGAAGTGCTCGATCAGGTGGCGAACCAGCGCTTCGCCCACGCCGGGACGGCTGCATTGCGGGTCCACCGCCAGGCACCAGAGGCTGGAGCCGCCTTCCGGGTCGTCGAACGCCTTGAGATGGTTGAGGCCCATAACGGCGCCGATCACCTGGCTGTCGTCTTCGTCCTCGGCCAGCCAGTAGACCGGCCCACCCAGATGGCGCGGGGTAATGGCGTCCTGATCCACCGGCAGCATGCCGCGGCAGCGGTAGAGCTGATTGACCGCCTGCCAGTCGGCGTCGCCCAGGGCACGACGGATGTGGAACCCGCGAAAGGCCCGGCGTGCCGGACGGTAGTCGGGAAACCAGAGACGCAAGGTGTCGGACGGGTCGAGGAAGAGATGCTGCGGCGCCTGGGCCAGCACCTGCTGGGGCGCGGCGACATAGAGGGCGATATCGCGCTCGCCGGGCTGTTCGTCCAGTAGTTCGTGGGCAAGGCTCGCCGGATCGGGAAACGTGTGGCCGAGCAGCAGGCGGCCCCAGCCACAGTGGAGTATTTGCGGCGCGTCGTGGGGCTCCTGGTGGCCTTCGGCGAGGCGTGCCTGCAGGCGCTGATAGGACGGCGTCTGGCCACGCAACAGGCGCTGACTGTGCAGAGTGTGGGCTTTCATCGATTCAGAGTCCCTGTTGGTTGAGCCAGAGGTTGAGCGCGGCCATTTGCCAGAGCTTCGAACCCCTTAGCGGGGTAATGTCCTCCGACGGGCTGGCGAGCAGGCGTTCGAGCATGGCCGGTTGGAACAGCCCGCGATCCTGGCTCGGGTCCAGCAGCAGTTCGCGCACCCAATCGCGGGTGCGGCCTTCCAGGTGTTTGAGGCCGGGAACCGGGAAATAACCCTTGGGGCGGTCGATCACCGCCTGGGGAATGACCTGGCGCGCGGCGGCCTTGAGCACCGCCTTGCCGCCGTCGCCCAGCTTGAAGCGCGACGGGATGCGCGCAGACAGCTCGGCCACCCGGTAGTCGAGGAACGGCACCCGCGCTTCCAGGCCCCAGGCCATGGTCATGTTGTCCACCCGCTTCACCGGGTCGTCCACCAGCATCACCGTGCTGTCCAGGCGCAGGGCCTTGTCCACCGGGTCGAGTGCGCCGGGGTGCTCGAAATGCTGGCGCACGAAGTCCCCGGCTAGGTCGGGGGTGAGCCACGCGGGCTGCACCGTGGCCTGGTACTCGGTGTGGGGGCGGTCGAAGAAGGCTGCGCGGTAGCTGTTGAACGGGTCGCAGGTATCGGCCAGTGGTGGGTACCAGTGATAGCCGCCGAACAGCTCGTCGGCGCCCTGGCCGCTCTGTACCACCTTGCAATGCTTCGAGACCTCGCGGGCCAGCAGGTAGAAGGCGATGCAGTCGTGGCTGACCATCGGCTCGCTCATGGCGGAGAAGGCGGCGGGGAGCTGCGCCAGCACCTCGCGCTCGTCGATCCGCAGCTGCTGGTGGCGAGTGCCGTAATGCCGGGCGATCAGATCGGAGTACTCGAATTCGTCGCCGCGCTCACCGCCGGCATCCTGGAAACCGATGGAGAAGGTGGCCAGTTGCTCCACGCCGGTTTCCGCCAGCAGGCCCACCAGGAGGCTGGAGTCCACGCCACCGGAGAGCAACACGCCGACTTCGCGGGCGGCGCGCTGGCGGATCGATACGGCCTCGCGCAGGCTGCCCAGCAAGCGGTCGCGCCAGTCCTCGAAGCCGAGGCCCTGTTCGTCCTCGCGCGGGCCGTACTCCAGTTCCCACCAGGTGCCCTGGCTGCAATTACCGTCGGCGTCGATCTGTATCCAACTGGCCGGCGGCAGCTTATCCACACCCCTGACCAGGGTGCGTGGCGCCGGCACCACGGAATGGAAGTTGAGGTAGAAGTTCAGCGCTTCCGGGTCCAGTGAGGCGTCCAGATCCCCGCCCTGCAACAGGGCTGGCAGGCTGGAAGCGAAGCGCAGGCGCTGGTCGGTGCGCGACAGGTACAGCGGCTTGATGCCGAGGCGGTCGCGAGCGAGGAACAGGCGCTGGCTGTCGCGCTCCCAGATGGCCAGGGCGAACATGCCGTTGAGCCTTGGCAGCATGTCCTTGCCCCAGGCGTGCCAGGCCTTGAGCAGCACCTCGGTGTCACCGTCGGAATGGAAGTGGTAGCCGAGGGCGAGCAGCTTCTTGCGCAGCTCGGGGTAGTTGTAGATGGCGCCGTTGAACACCATGGCCAGGCCCAGCTCGGGGTCCAGCATGGGCTGCCCGGAGGCATCGGCCAGGTCCATGATCTTCAGCCGTCGATGGCCCAGGGCGATCGGTCCCTGGCTGTGCAGGCCCCACGCGTCGGGGCCGCGCGGTGCCAGGTGGTGGGTGATTCTATCGAGGGCGGCCAGGTCGGCCGGTTGTTTGTCGAAACGAAGTTCTCCAGAAATGCCGCACATAAGTCCTTACCGGTGTTGCCGTTGGGGAGTTCGTGTCCGAAGGCACTAAAGGGTCCGACCCCTGTGCGCTTTCTGGAGTTTTATATCGTTTGGTTATAACCGGGTGGGGCTTCAGCCCAATAGCCGTTGCGCCGCCAGGGAGAGGCTCACCGCTACCAGCATCAGAGCGAATAGTCGCTGCAGGGTGGCGCCCCGCAGACGAGTGGCCAGTAGGTTGCCGCAGAGCACACCGATGGCGCCGCCGGCCGCCAGGCCGCCGAGCAGGGCCATGGGTGGCTGGGCGCCGGTCAGGTAAAGGAGGAAACCGCCGCCGGAAACCAGCGCGATCACCGCCATCGAGGTGGCGGTGGCAGCCAGCATCGACAGCGGGGTGAACCACAGCAGTGCCGGCACCACGAGAAAGCCACCCCCCACGCCCATGACGCCGGAGAGCAACCCGACACCCGCGCCGATGGCCACCAAGGGCGCGCTGCGCAGCGGACCGGAATTGCCCGGAGGCAGGCCGGCACCCCGCCACATGCGCCAGGCGGACCAGAGCACCAGCAGGCAGAAGCCCAGGATCAGCGCGAATTCGGGGATGAAACGCCCCAACCACTGGCCGACGGCATTGCCGGGTAATCCGCTGATGGCCAGCAGCAGCACCGGACGCCAGGCCACCAGGCCCTGGAAGGTGCGGGGAATGGCGCCGATGGCGGCGGACAGGGCCACGGCGCCCAGGCTTACACCGATGGCGTCGCGCAGCGGCAGGTGCAGGCTGAGTAGCAGGGGCAGGGCCACCAGAGAACCGCCGGCACCGGTCAGGCCGAGCAGCATGCCGAGGATGGCGCCGATGGCCAGGGCTTCGAGAAGGAGAAGGTCCATGGTCAGGCGTTCTGGCCGCGGATCAGGCGGCGCAAGGCAAAGCGGTTGGGGTGGCAGGCCTCGGCTACGGCGCGCGGCACCGGCAACGGCTCGTCGTCGAGCCAGGCAGCCAGTAACTCGCCGGACAGCGGCGCGGTGATCAGCCCGCGCGAGCCATGGGCGCTGTTCACGTAGAGACCGTCGAACCAGGGTGTCGGTACCTCCGGCACCTGGCGCGCGTCCTTGGCCAGCACCGCATAGGCGTCAGCGAAGGCTTCGGCATCCGCCAGCGGGCCGACGATGGGCAGGTAGTCCGGCGTGGTGCAGCGGAAGGCGGCGCGACCTTCGAGACGGTCGGGTTCCAGTTCGGCGACATGCAGGCGGCGGCCGAGGTCGGGAGAAATCTCTTCCAGCAGTTCGAGATTGCCGGCGTGCTCTGCGGCAGTGGGTTTCAGGCTTGTGCTGTGGAAGTCGAAGCTCGCACCCAGTGTGTGTTCGCCATCGCGCGGCGGCGCGACATAGCCTTCGGCGCAGAGCACGGTGCCGAGTCCCGCACTTTCTGGCGTGGTCGGCAGGCGGCTGACCTGCCCACGGATGCGCTTGAGCTGCAGCCCGGCGGTCTGCGGAAAACGCAGCACTTCAGCGGCGCCGGCCAGCACCGCCACCGGTGCGGCGGCCAGCGTCCGGTCGCCGTCTCGGGCGTACCAGAGGCCGCCTTCGCGGCGCAGTTCCAGGGCTTCGGCATGGGGGACCAGGCGGATGTTCGGATGATCGGCCAGCAGGCGGCATAGCGCCGGCGGATGGACCCAGCCGGCCTCGGGATAGAACAGGCCGCCGGCAGGCAGGGCAACGCCGGCCAGGGCTTCGGCGTCGGCCTGGCCCAGGCTGTGCAGCAAGTCGCTCGGAAAGGCGTTGGCGAGCTTGGCCTGACGCTGCGCTTCCTTGGTGTCGAAGGCCAGTTGCAGCACGCCGCAGGCCTGCCAGTCACGACCCTGTTCCAACCGTTGCAGCAGGCGGCGGGTATGGCCGAAACCGCTGAGGATCAGCCTGGAGAGCGGCGTGCCGTGGGCCGAAAGCTTGAGGTAGAGCACCCCTTGGGGATTACCCGATGCCTCCTGGGCGGGGGCGTCGTGGCGCTCCAGCAGGGTTACTTGCCAGCCCCGCGCGGCAAGGCTGGCGGCACTGGCGCAGCCGGCGAGGCCAGCGCCTATCACCAGGGCTTCGCGGTGTTGGGGGACGAAGCGTGGGCGGGCGTACCACGGCTTGGCATCGTCACGGGCAGCGCCTGTAAACAGGCCGCGGCTCATTTCCCACTTCTTGCCGAAACCGGGCGTGCGCTTGATCGCGAAGCCGGCTTCCTTCAGCGCACGGCGCACGAAACCGGCCGAGGTGAAGGTGGCCAGGCTGGTGCCGGGCGCGGAAAGCCGCGCCAGTTGGGCGAATAGGGCAGGGCTCCACATTTCCGGATTCTTCGCCGGGGCGAAGCCGTCGAGGAACCAGGCGTCGATGCGCGCGTCCAGTTCCGGCAGGCAGTCCATCGCATCCCCCACCAGCAGGGTCAGCGTCACGCGGCCGTTGGCCAGGCTGAAACGCTGGAAGCCGGGATGAACCGCCACGTACTGGCCGATGAGCTCGGTAGCCAGGGGCGCCAGTGCCGGCCAAAGGCCCAGGGCACGCTGCATGTCATCGCGGGAGAGGGGGAATTTTTCCACGCTGACGAAGTGCAGCCGGGCGTCGGCCGGCGCGTGCCGCTCGAACAGCTGCCAGGCGCAGAGGAAGTTCAGCCCGGTGCCGAATCCGGTTTCGCCGATGGTGAAGCGCCCGCCTGCCGGTAGCCCGGCGAAGCGCTGGGTCAGGTCGTTGCCGTTGAGGAACACATGGTGGGTTTCGTCGATGCCCGATGTCGGGGAGAAATAGACGTCGTCGAATTCCCGCGACAGCGGCTGGCCCTGTTCGTCCCAGTCGAGTTGGGCGTGGTGGAAATCGGACATGGGGGTTCCCGAGACTGCGAAGCGCGAATAGTAGCCGATCGAGGAGGGGCGCCGAAGGGAAGGTCGCTTGTGGATGCGCTGGATTGGGGTGGGCGTGAGGCCACGGCTTCCGCTACCTTTTCCCCATCACGCCAAGGAGATCTGCATGTTCGAATCCGCCGAAATCGGCCATTCCATCGACAAGGAAACCTATGAGAAGGCCGTGCTGGAACTGCGTGAAGCCCTGCTGGAGGCGCAGTTCGAGCTGAAGCAGCAGGCGCGCTTCCCGGTGCTCATCCTGATCAATGGCATCGAGGGTGCCGGCAAGGGCGAAACGGTCAAGCTGCTCAACGAGTGGATGGACCCGCGCCTGATCAACGTCGAGAGCTTCCTGCAGCCGACCGACGAAGAGCTTTCCCGACCGCCCCAGTGGCGCTTCTGGCGCAAGTTGCCGCCCAAAGGACGGACTGGCATCTACTTCGGCAACTGGTACAGCCAGATGCTCCATGCCCGCGTCGATGGCGATATCAAGGATGCCCGTCTGGACCAGGCCATCAACGATGCCGAGGCCTTCGAGCGCATGCTCTGCGACGAAGGGGCGCTGATCTTCAAGTTCTGGTTCCACTTGTCCAAGAAACAGCTCAAGGAACGCCTGAAGGCACTGGAGAAAGACCCGCAGCGCAGTTGGCAGCTCAATCCACTGGATTGGAAGCAGAGCGAGGTCTATGACCGCTTCGTGCGATTCGGCGAGCGGGTGCTGCGCCGCACCAGTCGTGACTATGCGCCCTGGTACGTGATCGAAGGCTCGGACGAGTATTACCGCAGCCTCAGCGTCGGCCGCATCATCCTGGAAGGTCTTCAGGCGGCCCTCAAACAGAGCGGCAGGCCCAAGCCACAGCCCCATGCGGCGCCGCTGATGTCCAGCCTGGACAAGCGCAGCCTGCTGGACAGCCTCGACCTCAGCCACAAGCTGGACAAGGACGAATACAAGGAACAGCTCGCCACCGAGCAGGCCCGCCTGAGCGGTCTGATGCGCGACAAGCGCATGCGCGGCCATGCCCTGATGGCGGTGTTCGAGGGCAACGATGCCGCCGGCAAGGGCGGCGCCATACGCCGCGTCACCGGCGCACTGGACCCGCGGCAGTACCGTACCGTGCCCATCGCCGCGCCCACCGAGGAAGAACGTGCCCAGCCCTACCTCTGGCGTTTCTGGCGACATGTGCCGGGGCGCGGCCAATTCACCATCTTCGACCGTTCCTGGTACGGCCGCGTGCTGGTGGAACGGGTCGAGGGATACTGTGCCGATGCCGACTGGCTGCGCGCCTATGGCGAGATCAACGACTTCGAGGAACAACTGCACAATTACGGCATCGTGCTGGTGAAGTTCTGGCTGTCCATCGACAAGGACACCCAGATGCAGCGCTTCAAGGAGCGTGAGGAAGTCGCCTTCAAGCGCTACAAGATCACCGAAGAAGACTGGCGCAACCGCGACAAGTGGGACCACTACGTCGACGCGGTAGACGACATGGTCGACCGCACCAGTACCGAGATCGCGCCCTGGACCCTGGTCGAAGCCAATGACAAGCGCTACGCCCGGGTGAAGATCCTGCGCACCATCAACGATGCCCTGGAGGCCGCCTTCAGGAAGGACTGAGCACAGGATGGGCGCGCATACGCGGGATGAATGATCGTGGTGGGTGAGTATGGCCCGGAACTATGCTCGCCCCACTTTCCATCCCAACAAGAACGAGGTGCGTCATGCGTGAAGTGGTGATCGTCGACAGCGTGCGAACTGGCCTGGCCAAGTCCTTCCGCGGCAAGTTCAACATGACCCGGCCGGACGACATGGCGGCCCACTGCGTGAACGCACTGCTGGCGCGCAACGACCTCGCCCCGGCGCTGGTGGACGACTGCGTGGTCGGTGCCGGCTCCAACGAGGGCGCCCAGGGCCATAATATCGGCCGCAATGTGGCGGTGCTCTCGGGCCTGGGCACCGGCGTCGCCGGCATGACCCTCAACCGCTATTGCTCCTCCGGCCTGCAGGCCATTGCCATCGCCGCCAACCAGATCGCCTCCGGTTGCAGCGATGTCATGGTGGCCGGCGGCGTCGAGTCCATCACCCTGACCCTGAAGAGCATCAACCAGGACAATTTCGTCAATCCGCGCCTGAAGCTCGAACACCCCGGCATCTACTTCCCCATGGGACAGACCGCCGAGATCGTCGCTCGCCGCTATAACGTCAGCCGTGACGCCCAGGACCTCTACGCCCTGCAGAGCCAGCAGCGCACGGCCCGTGCGCAGGCGTCCGGCCTGTTCGACGACGAAATCGTGCCGATGAGCGTGAAGTATTTCGTGGAAGACAAGGCCACCGGCGAGAGGAGCATCCTGGATGGCGTGGTCGACCGCGACGACTGCAACCGCGCCGATACCACCCTGGAAGGCCTGGCTTCCCTGAAGCCGGTGTTCTCCGAGGACGGTTCGGTCACCGCCGGCAACTCCTCGCAGCTTTCTGACGGCGCCTCCATGACCCTGCTGATGAGCTTGGACAAGGCGCTGGAGCTGGGCCTGAAACCCAAGGCGTTCTTCCGTGGCTTTGCCGTTGCCGGTTGCGAACCGGACGAGATGGGCATCGGCCCGGTGTTCTCGGTGCCGAAGCTGCTCAAGGCCAAGGGCCTGACCGTGGACGACATCGATCTGTGGGAACTCAACGAAGCCTTCGCCTCCCAGTGCCTCTACGCCCGTGATCGGCTGGGTATCGACAACGAGAAGTACAACGTCAACGGCGGCTCCATCTCCATCGGCCACCCCTTCGGCATGACCGGCTCGCGTCAGGTCGGCCACCTGGTGCGCGAACTGCAGCGCCGTGACAAGCGCTTCGGCATCGTCACCATGTGCGTCGGCGGCGGCATGGGCGCCACTGGCCTGTTCGAGGCCTACCGCTGAGTCATCGCTTGCCGGGGCAAGAAAAACCCGCGCCAGGCGCGGGTTCTTTCTTTCCGGGGGATGCTCATCGGCCCCGAAGCGCCAGTATGGCGTTGGATTGTTCAATGCGGCGAATGTAAAGCGCGATCTCCCGCTCCGCATCAATCCGGGTGAAAAAGGGTCCCTCCAGGGTCCCCTCTCGGGTGGAAAAGAAGTACTGACCGTTCACGGCGCTGACACGCTCACTGCGGTAGTGGGTGCCTGACGCAACGTCGCACGCACGTCGACCGAACATCGGACCACCTCCGTCAATCGTTGGCTATTTCAGTCTAATCAGCACTGGAGCGCCTGCGCTGGGGCTCGACGGGCGGCTGGCGGTTGCGACAGGTACAGTTGTGCCGCCGACAGGGTCGAAACTGTTCCTGTGCCCTGGGACCGGGCACTTCTAGAATGGCCGTTCCTTTCTGCCCGCTGCCAAATGTCGGGCTTGTTTGCTGAGGTTCCCATGCATATCTCCTCTGGCCGTTGGGTTTATGGCCTGTTCCTCGCCCTGGTCACGGCTGTGCTATGGGGCGTGCTACCCATCTGGCTGAAGGAAGTCCTGCAGACCATGGACCCGGTGACTGTCACCTGGTACCGCCTGATCGTTGCAGGCTCGCTGTTGTTCCTCTACCTGGGCGCCAACCGCCGCCTGCCGGCTTTCCGCCCGCTGGGCTCGCGTGGCCGCTGGTTGCTGGTCCTGGCGGTGGGTGGCCTGACCGGAAACTATGTGTTCTACCTGATCGGCCTGAAGATGCTCAGTCCCGGCACCACCCAATTGGTGATCCAGGTGGCGCCCATTCTCTTTTTGCTGAGCAGCCTGTTCATTTTCAAGGAGAGCTTCAGCCTGGGGCAGGCTTTCGGCCTGGTGGTGACGGTGCTTGGCTTCGGCCTGTTCTTCAACCAGCGCCTGGAAGAACTGCTCACCTCCATGAGCCAGTACACCCTGGGCGTGCTGGTGATCTTGTTGTCAGCCTTCGTCTGGACCTTCTACGGCCTGGCGCAGAAGCAACTGCTGAGCCACTGGAGCTCGGCCCAAGTGATGATGGTGATCTACCTCGGTTGCGCCGCCTTGCTGACGCCCTGGGCGCACCCCATGGAGCTGTTCAACCTGAGTCCACTGCAGGGTTGGCTGCTACTGGCCTGCTGCCTGAACACCCTGGTGGCCTACGGCGCCTTCGCCGAAGCCCTGGCCCACTGGGAAGCTTCGCGGGTCAGTGCCACCTTGGCCATTACCCCGCTGGTGACCTTCGCCAGCGTTGCCGCTTGCGCGTCGCTCTGGCCGGACCATGTGCAGCCGGAAGAAATCAACTGGATCGCCTACGCGGGTGCGGTGTTCGTCGTGCTGGGTTCGGCCTTGACCGCATTGGCCCCGTCGCTGATACGCAGCTGGCGGGCGCGCGGCAGGACGGAGGCGAGCGACCCGGTTTAGGTTGTGAGGCCCAGTGGCAGGCCTCTAGGAAATTCCATGCCAACCTCGTAGCTCCAAGGGTGGATGGCGCTTTTCCATCCACCAGCGGCGCTAGGCCGGTGGACCGGTGAAGCGTGGTCCACCCTGGGGCTCCAATTGATGGGTATCGCTCCGCTCCACCCTTCCTACAAAAGCGGGTCAGCAGCGGGTGCCGAGCAGCTCGGCCTTGCGCAGCCAGGTCTGGCGCTGTTCCTCGGAGGAAGGGCGCACCGGGGAGAACTCGGTCAGGCGACGGGTCTTGATGCCGCAGAAACCGAGGATGGTGCGTACCATCTGCCGGTGTGCCGGGGCGCCGTAGATCCAGCGGAAGTACCAAGGTGGAGTGTCCAGGGTCACCAGCAGGTCCGCCGTGCGTCCGGTCAGCAACTTGTCCCAGGCATGGGACTGACCGCGATAGCGGAAGGCGAAGCCGGGCAGGAAGACCCGGTCGAAAAAGCCCTTGAGCAGCGCGGGCAAACCGCCCCACCAGACCGGATAGACGAACACCAGGTGCTCGGCCCAGTGGATCTGCCGCTGGGCTTCAAGCAAGTCGGGCTCCAGGTTCTGGCTCTGGTCGTAACCTTGGCGCAGTACCGGGTCGAACTGCATCTCCCCCAGCTTCAGCAGGCGCACCACGTGGCCTTCACTGCGCGCGCCCTGGGCAAAGGCGTCGCCGAGGGCGTGGCACAGGCTGCCGCCCTTGGGCGTGCCGAGAATCAACAGGATGCGTTTGCCATCGCCTTCCAGCGGCGTGGCGCCGTGCTTGACCGCATCAGCCATGGTGTCCGGCCTCCAGCATGCTTTCCGGCCGGACCCAGGCGTCGAACTGTTCTTCAGTCAGGTAACCCAGGGCCAGGGCTGCTGCGCGCAGGGTGGTGCCTTCGGCATAGGCCTTCTTGGCGATCTGCGCGGCCTTGTCGTAGCCGATGTGCGGGTTGAGGGCGGTGACCAGCATCAGGCCACGTTCCAGGTGTTCGGCCATGCGCGCGGCGTCCGGCTCCATGCCGGCCACGCAGTGCTGCTGGAAGTTGCGGCAGCCATCGCCGAGCAGTCGAATGGACTGCAGGACGTTGTGCACGATGACCGGCTTGAACACGTTCAGCTGCAGATGCCCCTGGCTGGCGGCGAAACCGATGGTGGCGTCGTTACCCATGACCTGGCAGGCCAGCATCGACAGCGCCTCGCACTGGGTGGGGTTGACCTTGCCGGGCATGATCGAGCTGCCCGGTTCATTGGCCGGCAGGCGTACCTCGGCCAGGCCGCCACGGGGGCCGGAGCCCAGCAGACGCATGTCGTTGGCGATCTTCATCAGGGCCACGGCGAGGGTCTTGAGGGCGCCGGAGAGGTTCACCAGCGGCTCGTGGCCGGCCAGAGCGGCGAACTTGTTCGATGCCGAGACGAAATGCAGCCCGGACAGCGCCGCCAGTTCGGCGGCCATGGCGTCGGCGAATCCGTGAGGCGCATTGAGGCCGGTACCTACGGCTGTGCCGCCCTGGGCCAGCTGTAGCACCATCGGCAAGGCTGCACGGATGGACTTCTCGGCGTAGTCGAGTTGGGCGACGAAGGCGGATAGCTCCTGACCGAACGTGATGGGAGTGGCGTCCATCATGTGGGTGCGGCCGGTCTTCACCAGGTGGGCGTGTCGCGCCGATTGTTCGGCCAGGCCGCCGGAGAGCTCGGCGATGGCCGGCAGCAGTTCGTGCTGCACCGCCTTGGCAATGGCGATGTGCATCGCGGTGGGGAAGCAGTCGTTGGAACTCTGGGCGAAGTTCACGTGATCGTTCGGGTGGACCGGACTCTTGCCGCCACGCTGGCCGGTGGCCAGTTCGTTGCCACGGCCGGCGATCACCTCGTTGACGTTCATGTTGCTCTGGGTGCCGCTGCCGGTCTGCCAGACCACCAAGGGAAACTGGTCGTCATGCTTGCCGGCCAGGACTTCGTCGGCGGCCTGTTCGATCAGGCGGGCGACATCCGGCGGTAGATCACCGTCGCGGCCGTTGACCCGTGCCGCGGCCTTCTTGATCAGCGCCAGGGCATGCACGACCGCCAGCGGCATGCGTTCGCCGCCAATGGCGAAATTCTCCAGCGAACGCTGGGTCTGGGCGCCCCAATAGGCTTCATCGGCGACTTCGACTGGCCCCAGGCTGTCGGTTTCTGTGCGGCTCATGTGGGTTGGCTCCGGCTATTGATTCCGCAGTTTAGGCCCTATCTCCGGCACTCGGTTCAACCGTTCGGGCAATTACCAGCGTGCGTGCGTGGCCCCCAGCCAGCCAAGGGCGTTGGTCACCGGCACGCATTCACCATCCGGACTGCGCAGCACGCCGTCGAAGCGGCCGAACCATTGGCGCGTATTGGCATAGAGCGGTCCCAGGCGCGGGCAGGCCTGGTGCAGCTGGCGCGGGGTAAAGGTGAGCTCCACCCGGCGACACGCGGTGGACAGCTGCCAGGGGGCCAGCAGATTGCTCGTCGCTTGCACGATCTGCACCGGGCGATCGAGCTTGGACAGGCGGCCGCCGAACCACAGGGCGTTCTCGGTGAGGCCGCTGGAATCGGTCCAGCCGGCGCCGAAATTGCCGGCGATGCCTCCGGGCGCGGCAAACGCGGCGCGGGTCCAGTGGCTGTGGAAGGGCCAGACACCACGGCCGAAGTCCAGCGCCGCAAAACTGTGGCCGGTGATGCATGGGTACTGGCGTTCGCCCAGTTGCACGCTGCCGCTGGCGGGCAGGCCAAGCTGGCGGCTGCTGGCATGGAAGCAGCGGCCGGGGAGGGGGGCCACCAGGTTCACCGAATCCAGGTGGGCGGGGCGCAGAACGTCCAGGGCGGCCTGCAGCGGCTGGCCGCCGAGGTCAGGTGCCTCTACCCGCATGCTCAGTCGGCCGGGATGTTCATCCACGCGGATCAGCAGACGAGGGTGGTCGAAGCAATGGCTTTGCAGGGGTGTGTCCGGTAGCCGGCAGCCGAGGGCGAAGGGTCGCAGCTGGGTATGGGCGACGGCCTGGCCGCTGTCGAGATCGAGAAAGTAGGCCGCGCCGTAGCCCAGGTAGTCGAGGTCCGCGAGGGTCAGCGAGAGCATCCAGCGCGGAGTGGTAATGCACCAGTGGTTCCAGCGCTTGCGGCGGCCGAAGTGGCCGGGTATTGCGCAGTTCAACCGTGGCCGGTTGGACCAGCCGACAGCGCCGGGCGCAAGCATGCCGCGCGCATCGCAGAGCTCGGGGATTCCCGGCGGCAGGGTGGATATGTGGCTATTCATCGGGCACGTCCATGTGTGTGCGAAGCCTGGGCATTTCAGACTCTGTACAAGATCAGCCTGCGCTCGGTGATTTTTCGTACAGGCCTAGTGGAAACCGGTTGCGTCCTCATCGGAAATTACGTCAACAGGCACTGCTGGTTTCCAAGCCCTCAAAGGATGCCCATTGGGCGGAAGCATGAGCAAGTGATGGCGTTTTGACAACAGTTTCGTGAAGTGCGGCGTCGCACATTTTCGCCCCGAGGTTGTCGAATTTTTCGCCGCTTGAGCCCGATATCCGCTTGAGCGCAGAATGACCAGCCCCGGGGCAGCCCCCCTCATTCGTGCCCAGACAAGGATTCCCAATGACGAAGCTTCGCATTCTCTGCACCGCCGTACTGCTGGCGTGCGCCAGTGGCCAGGTTCTGGCCGATGCCGCCAGCCATGCCGCCGATGCCGAGCGCTTCCTCAAGCTCGCTCGCGCCGACAAGCTGACCGTTCCGGTCTACGCCCAGGTGCAGCAGATGTTCGAGCAGCGTTTCCAGCAGACCCAGGCGCCGGCCAGCAAGAAGGCCACCCTGGAGAGCTACCAGGCCAAGGCCAACACCGCCCTGGACAAGGCCGTCGGCTGGGACAAGCTGAAGCCTGAGCTGGTGAAGATCTACACCAGCAACTTCAGCGAGAGTGAGCTGAAGGAACTGATCGCCTTCTACGAGTCGCCCCTGGGCAAGAAAGTGCTGGAAAAGATGCCGGCCCTGACCCAGCAATCCGCCCAGCTGACCCAGAGCCGCCTGGAAACCGCCGTACCCGAGGTCAACAAGCTGCTCAGCGACATGACCAGCGAGCTGGCCCCCCAGGACAAGAAAAAGCAGCAGTAAGCGGAGTCAACCGATGTCCATGCGCGACCGTATCCTGACCGCCCTGGAAGCGCTCGCTCCCCAGTACCTCGACGTGCTGGACGAGAGCCACATGCATAGCCGCGGCCAGGAAACCCACTACAAGGCGGTGATCGTCAGCCCGGTGTTCGCCGGACTGAACGCCGTCAAGCGCCACCAAAAGGTCTACGCCAGCCTGGGTGAGCTGATGGGACAGTTCCATGCCCTGGCCCTGCATACCTACACCCCGGAGGAGTGGGCAGCACAGGGCGCGGCGCCGGATTCGCCGACCTGCCGGGGTGGCAGCAAGCTGGATCATTAAGCGCCTGGCCCGGGCGTCCCGATGTCCGTTGGGCGCCTGAGACCAATTCACGCAGCCAGTGGCTGGCGGCTTTTTGATAGACTTCGCACCGCGCCGGCCCAGCCGGCGCAGTCGTTTCTGTCACCCGGTCCGCCCTTTGCGTGGGCGACCACTGGAGGAAGTCACCGCATGACCCAGATCGTTGTTGCGGCGCTGTACAAGTTCGTCACCCTGAAGGACTACGTTGCGCTGCGCGAACCCCTGCTCAAGACCATGCTGGACAACGGCGTCAAAGGCACCCTGCTGCTGGCCGAGGAAGGCATCAATGGCACCGTCTCAGGTACCCGTGAAGCCATCGACGCGCTGCTTGCCTGGCTCAGGATCGACCCGCGCCTGGTGGACCTGGACCACAAGGAGTCCTACTGCACGGATCAGCCCTTCTACCGCACCAAGGTCAAGCTGAAGAAGGAGATCGTCACCCTTGGCGTACCCGGCGTGGACCCCAACCAGAAGGTTGGCACCTACGTCGACCCCCAGGACTGGAACGCCCTGATCAGTGACCCTGAAGTCCTGCTGATCGACACGCGCAACGACTACGAAGTGGCCATTGGTACCTTCGAAGGCGCGGTCGATCCGAAGACGAAATCCTTCCGCGATTTCCCCGACTACATCAAGGCCCACTACGACCCGGCGGTGCACAAGAAGGTGGCCATGTTCTGCACCGGTGGCATCCGTTGCGAAAAAGCCTCCAGCTACATGCTCAACCAGGGCTTCGAGGAGGTTTTCCACCTCAAGGGCGGCATCCTCAAGTACCTGGAGGAAGTGCCCCAGGGCGAAACCCTCTGGCGCGGCGACTGCTTCGTCTTCGACAACCGCGTCACCGTGCGCCACGATCTCTCGGAAGGGGATTTCGACCAGTGCCACGCCTGCCGTAATCCGATATCCGTGGAAGACCGCCAGTCGGAGCACTACTCGCCTGGCATCAGTTGCCCGCACTGTTGGGACAGCTTGAGCGAGAAGACACGTGCCAGTGCCATCGAGCGGCAGAAGCAGATCGAACTGGCCAAGGCCCGCAACCTGCCTCACCCGATCGGTCGCGACCCGCGCCAAGCCCTGGAGGATTGAGCTTGTCCAACGCCCGCCTGCTCTATGTGATGGACCCCATGTGCTCCTGGTGCTGGGGGTTCGCCCCCGTGGTGCAGGCCCTCGCCGGGCAGGCGGCGGCAGCTGACGTGCCGCTGCACCTGGTGGCTGGCGGCCTGCGTACCGGCCAGGGTGCCGCGCTGGACGCGCACACCAAGCGCTACATCCTCGAGCACTGGCAGGCGGTCAACCAGGCCACCGGACAACCGTTCCGCTTCGAGGGCGCGCTGCCCGAGGGCTTCGTCTACGACACCGAACCGGCCTGCCGGGCCCTGGTGGTCGCGCGCAGCTTGGCTCCTGAGCTGGCCTGGCCGCTGGTCAAACTGATCCAGCATGCCTTCTATGCCGAGGGGCGCGACGTGACCCAGGCGTCCACCCTGGTGGCGCTGGCCGAACAGGCCGGGATTCCGCGTATCGAGTTTGCGCAAGGCTTCGACGCCGCCTCCAGCCATGAGGCGACCGTCGCCGATTTCACCTGGGTACAGGACCTCGGCATCGCCGGTTTCCCGACCCTGCTGGCCGAACGTAACGGCCAACTGGCGCTGCTGACCAATGGCTACCAGCCGCTCGACGAACTGGCGCCCTTGCTGGGGCGCTGGCTGGAGCGAGGTGCTCATGCCTGATCGCTTGAGCTGGGCGGAAATCCGTCGTCTGGCCTTGCGCCACAAGAAAGCCCTCTGGTTGGCCAACTTCGTCGCCGTGCTGGCCACCCTCTGCAGCGTGCCCATTCCGCTGCTGCTCCCCCTGCTGGTTGACGAAGTGCTACTGCAACAGGGCGACGCAGCGTTGCGCTTCATGGACAATTTCCTGCCCGAGCCCTGGGAGAATGCAGTCGGCTACATCGGCCTGATGCTGGTCGTGACCCTGCTGCTGCGAGGCATGGCCCTGGTCTTCAACGTGCTGCAGGCGCGCCTCTTCGCGCGGCTGGCCAAGGACATCGTCTACCGCGTCCGTACCCGCCTGATCGAGCGCCTCAAACGCATCTCCCTCGGCGAATACGAGAGCCTCGGGGGAGGTACCGTCACCGCCCATCTGGTGACCGACCTGGACACCCTGGACAAGTTCGTCGGCGAAACCCTCAGCCGCTTCCTGGTGGCCGTGCTCACCCTTACCGGCACGGCCGCCATCCTGGTCTGGATGCACTGGCAACTGGCCCTGTTGATCCTGCTGTTCAACCCGTTGGTGATCTACGCCACCGTGCAGTTGGGCAAGCGCGTCAAACACCTGAAGAAGCTGGAGAACGACAGCACCGCGCGCTTCACCCAGGCACTGACGGAAACCCTGGAAGCTATCCAGGAAGTGCGCACCAGCAACCGCCAGGGCTTCTTCTTCGGCCGTCTCAGCCTGCGCGCCCAGGAAGTCCGCGATTACGCCGTCGCCTCCCAGTGGAAGAGCGATGCGGCAGGGCGAACCAGCGGCCTGCTGTTCCAGTTCGGCATCGACTTCTTCCGTGCCGCGGCGATGCTCACGGTGCTCTTCTCCGATCTCTCCATTGGCCAGATGCTGGCGGTGTTCAGCTACCTCTGGTTCATGATCGGCCCGGTTGAACAGCTACTGGGCCTGCAGTACTCCTACTATTCCGCCGGCGCTGCCGTCGCTCGTATCAATGAACTGCTGGCCCGCGCCGACGAGCCCCATTACGCGCCCAGCGCCGATCCTTTCAAAGGGCGCGAGACCGTGGGCATCGAGGTCAAGGGCCTGCGTTTTGCTTATTCCGATGAGCCGGTGCTCGATGGCCTCAACCTGTCCATCGCGCCCGGCGAGAAAGTCGCCATAGTCGGAGCCAGTGGCGGTGGCAAGAGCACCCTGGTGCAACTGCTGCTGGGTCTCTACCAACCCCAGGCTGGGCAGATCCGTTTTGGTGGCTGCCGGCTGGAGGAGATCGGCCTGGCTGAGGTGCGCGACAACGTCGCAGTGGTGCTGCAGCATCCGGCGCTGTTCAACGACAGCGTGCGCGCGAACCTGACCATGGGCCGCGAGCGCAGCGATGACGCCTGCTGGCGCGCCCTGGAAATCGCCCAACTGGCCGAAACCATTCGTAGCCTGCCGCAGGGACTGGACAGCGTGGTCGGGCGTTCCGGTGTGCGCCTGTCCGGCGGCCAGCGCCAACGCCTGGCCATCGCTCGCATGGTGCTGGCCGAACCCAAGGTAGTGGTCCTCGACGAAGCCACCTCCGCCCTGGACGCCGCCACCGAATACGCCCTGCACCAGGCGCTCAGCACGTTCCTCAACGGTCGTACCACCCTGATCATCGCCCACCGCCTGTCAGCGGTTAAGCAGGCCGACCGGGTACTGGTATTCGACGGTGGCCATATCGCCGAAGACGGCGACCACCAACAGTTGATTGCCGAAGGTGGCCTTTACGCCAAGCTCTACGGGCACCTGCAGCAGGGTTGACTTACGACCGGATGTAGGGGCGAATTTATTCGCCTCGCAGGCCGAAGGTCTGCCCTGCGAGGCCGAATGGGGCAGCTGCGCCGCCCTTGGCGAATGAATTCGCCCCTACAAGAGCTCACTCAGCCGTACTTCACCGCTTCGAGGAACACGATGCGCTGGCCGATATCGTGGAACACGCGTGCAGACGCGATCTGGTTGTAGTCGACGCCGTCCAGCAAGCTGAGCATCTGGGCGTCGTGGCGATAGCGTGGTCTGCAGTCCAGCAACCCTTCGAGGAAGGCGATGCCTTTGACCTCGGGGCGGAAGTTGGCCAACAGTAGCCGCCCCCCTGGGCTCACGGCCTGGAACAGGCGATGGACCAGGCGCTCGCAGCGACGGTCGTCCAGCAGTTCGGTGACCCCGGACGAGTACACCAGGTCGTAGCCCTCGAATGCGCATTCGCCGGACAGCAACTGCTCAAGGTTACCCAGGCGGGTATGCACGCCCAGCGCACCGTAGCTCCGGCGTACGACCTCCAGTCGCGCTGCATCGTCATCGAACACCAACATTTCGCCGAAGCGCCCGTGGCGCAGTTCGTGGGCCAGTTCCGCTTCGCGGAAGTGACCACCGGCGATGCAGAGCAGACGCGCTTTCGCTCCAGCTCGCTGGCAGGTTTCGTCCAGGGCGCGGGCCAGCATGCGTCGTCGGCAACGCAGCGCACGCGCTGCCTGCGCGCTGGTGGCGAAGTCGAATAGCTGGCGAGTGCGCTCCTCAGGCAAGTCGCGCAGGCCGTCGGACTCCACTCCGTAGAGATAGTCCAGCAACAGGGCGTTTCCGCAGCGCAGACTAGGGCTGGCGACTTGTCTGCAGGGGAACTGCACGATATTGCTCGGCGGTGGTTCCGCTTCGCTGGGGGGCGCGGGTTTGTCGAATCTAAGCCGTTCACGTTCGGCCTTGATGTGCACCAGTTCTTCATGGAGTTGCTGTTGTTCTTGAATGCTTCTGCTCAGTTCTTCCGGATCACTGATCTCTTCCACATGCCACCTCCTCTGGCCAGACGTGGATTCCTTGACCCGACACGCGGGATAAAGGCAGACGCTCACTCCGAGTAGAACCTTAGTTGATGGCTATCTGCCTGCAATCATTCAGATAGATGAAATCGCGCTTTAAATTAAGCGCAATAACGCGAATCAGAGCCCCTGCAAGCGGGCAAACAGGGTCGCCAGTTCAGCCTGGCGCTCCGTTTCTGTCTTGCGGAAAAGGGCGCGCAACTGGGTGCGAACGGTGTTGATCGATACGTTCAGGCGTTCGGCGCAGGCTTCCGGCGCCAGGCCTTGCGTGAGGAGTTCGGCCAGGCGCAATTCTGCCGGGCTGAGTTGGAAGAGGTCGGCCAACAACTGGCTGCGCGGTTGGTTCTCCAGCAGCGCCAGCAGCACCAGGGACCCGCTGTGCCGTGCGGCCAGCGCAGACGCATCGGGTACCGGAGTTACCAACAACTGGGTCGGCGGTTCGCTGTCCAGCGGCAGCCAGCCGGCGCGGCGTCTCCCGCCGTGGCCGGCAGCCTGGCGGATCAACGCCTGCAGGCGGCCATCCAGTGTCTTGCCCTGCAGCCGGCCCTGGCGACCCAGCAGGGCGAATTCCAGCTGGCCCAGGCGCAGTTCCGCCTGGTGGTTGCAGAACAGCACGCGTCCTTCGGCATCGAGGAGCCAGACCGGTGCCGGATGGCGTTCCAGCAGCAGCTCGCGATGGGCCACTTCGAGCTCCAGCGTCTGCAGGCGGTTGGACATCCGCGCCGCCCGCAGCAAGTGAGGGCTAAGGCGTGTGAGCAGGTTGCGCTGCTCCTGTTCGGGGAAGCTGGCGCCCACCGCGGTCAGCAACGACAAATAGATGCCGGTGTTCGCCTGTTCGTGCAGCTTGATGCAGGAAATGCTGTTCATGCCGAAGGGCAGGTGGAACTCCTGGTAGTACGGATCGCGGCGGATACGCTGCAAGCCCAGGTCTTCCCGATCGTGGTACCAACTGCCTACGGGGCGCGGAACCAGCACTTCCTTGGCCGGATCGTACTGGTGGTAATAGCTGTTGTAGGCATCCACGCTCGCCGGGTCGCAGAGATTGATAGCGGTGACCTGCGGCCGCTGCTGCCGCTGGTCGAGGAAGAGCAGGGCACCCATCTGGTGGCCGCTAGCCGCCGCCAACTGTTCGAGCATCGGCCGCCAGGCGTCCCTGTCGAGCACGCACTCGTAGCAAAGGTTGACCAGGCTGTCGTAGAGCTCGTCCATGTGCGGCATTGTGCGGCGTCCTTCAGCTAGTGGCGCATTGCTGTCATATGGCACAGGCCAGAGCCCTTGCAAATGGCCGCCGGTCGGCCCGCAGGGCTGGCGCCTGGCAGCCTGGCTGAACGCCTTGTCACAAAAACCTTACGCAGGTGGAGCGCCTGGCAGGCGCAGCCACCACGCCGTCGTGGGCGTAAGGAAAACTTTCCGGATCGACCGTCCAGCGCCTCGCTCTGCCGGATTCCACACCTTGCTCGCCAAGCGCTGCCAGAGTGAGATGACGCAAACAAGAAATCGGCCCGACGCCATGAATACCGAACTCACCCTCTACGGCTACTGGCGCTCCAGCGCTGCGTACCGCGTCCGCATCGCTCTCAACCTCAAGGGCCTGGCCTATCGCCAGGAGCCGGTTCACCTGGTCAAGGATGGCGGCCAACAGCACCAGAGCGCCTACCGCGAGCTCAATCCCCAGGGCCTGTTGCCGCTGCTGGTGGACTCGGGCAATGCCGGTGGCGAAATCCGCATCGCCCAGTCCCTGGCCATCCTCGAGTACCTCGAAGAAGTCTTTCCCGTACCCGCCCTGCTGCCAGCCGACCCGGCCCAGCGTGCCCTGGTGCGTTCCCTGGCCCTGCACATCGCCTGTGACGTGCACCCTCTGAACAACCTGCGGGTGCTGCAGTACCTCAAAGCCGAACTGGGCGTAGCCGATGAAGCCAAGGACGCTTGGTACCGCCACTGGGTAGCCCTCGGCTTCTCCGCTGTGGAAAAGGGCCTGCAAGCCTTTGGCGGCAAGCTCTCCCTGGGTAGCCGTCCGGGTTATCTGGAAGCCTGCCTGGTTCCCCAGATCTACAACGCGCGCCGATTCGACTGTGACCTGTCGGCCTATCCGCGCATCCTCGATATCGCTGCGCGCTGCGAAGTCCTCGAGGCATTCAGGAATGCTGCTCCGGAGGTACAGCCAGACGCGCAATGAGGTTTACACGCCTTGCAAACTTCCGCTGGGCCACAAGCCCGGCGGGTGAAATCCCGTCACGACAACAACAAAAGGTGACGCAATGAGTGACATGCAACACTCAGGCGAGCTGCAACGCGGCCTGAAGAATCGCCACATCCAGTTGATCGCCCTCGGCGGCGCCATCGGCACCGGCCTCTTCCTCGGTTCGGCCGGGGTCCTCAAGTCCGCCGGCCCCTCGATGATCCTCGGCTATGCCATCTGCGGTTTCATCGCCTTCCTGATCATGCGCCAGCTCGGCGAAATGATCGTCGAAGAACCGGTCGCCGGGTCCTTCAGCCACTTCGCGCACAAGTACTGGGGCGGCTTCGCCGGCTTCCTCTCCGGCTGGAACTGCTGGGTGCTCTACACGCTGGTGGGCATGAGCGAGCTCACCGCGGTGGGCAAGTACATCCATTTCTGGTGGCCGGAAGTACCCACCTGGGCTACGGCTGCGGTGTTCTTCCTGGTGGTGAACGCCATCAACCTGGCCAACGTGAAACTCTTCGGCGAGGCTGAATTCTGGTTCGCCATGATCAAAGTGGTTGCCATCGTCGGCATGATCATCCTTGGCTGCTGGCTGTTGTTCAGCGGCTCCGGCGGTGAGCAGGCGGCAGTCAGCAACCTCTGGGAACATGGCGGCTTCTTCCCCAATGGCGTCAGCGGGCTGGTGATGGCCATGGCCTTCATCATGTTCTCCTTCGGTGGCCTGGAGATGCTCGGCTTCACCGCCGCCGAGGCCGACAAACCCAAGCAGGTGATCCCGAAGGCAATCAACCAGGTCATCTACCGCATACTGATCTTCTATGTAGGCGCCCTGGTCGTGCTGCTGTCCCTGAGTCCCTGGGATGCGCTGCTGGCTTCCATCAACAGCGCTGGCGACCCCTACAGCGGCAGCCCCTTCGTGAAGATCTTCGCGCTGATCGGCAGCGACACTGCCGCTCACCTGCTGAACTTCGTGGTGCTCACCGCCGCGCTGTCGGTTTACAACAGCGGCACCTACTGCAACGGCCGTATGCTGCTGGGCTTGGCCGAGCAGGGCGATGCCCCGCGTTCCCTGGCCAAGGTGGACAAGCGCGGCGTACCGGTGCGCGCCTTGCTGGTGTCGGCCCTGGTGACCTTCCTGGCCGTCATCGTCAACTACGTGGTACCGCACAATGCGCTGGAACTGCTGATGTCCCTGGTAGTGGCCGCCCTGGTGATCAACTGGGCGATGATCAGCTACTCCCACCTCAAGTTCCGCCAGCGCATGGACAAGGACGGCGTCCGCACCGGCTTCCGCGCCCTGTGGTACCCCATGGGCAACTACCTGTGCCTGGCCTTCGTGCTGTTCATCCTCGTCATCATGCTGATGATCCCGGGCATCCAGGTGTCGGTGTACGCCATCCCGGTCTGGCTGCTGGTGATGTGGGGCTGCTACCGACTGAAGCAGAATGGCAAGGTCCAGGCTGGCAAGGTCGCCGGTTACGAGGCGGGTTGATTATTCCGCTGCAATACAAGAACCCCGGCCAAGCGCCGGGGTTCGTCTTTCTGCAATAGCGCAGTTGGGATGAGCCACTGCCAATCGGCCTGTTTGCGTGATGCGTCGAGAGCCGTTGTCGTCTAGCGCTGCAGCAGGCTAGCCCAAGTGGATAACGGTACCGCCTGATCCTGATGCCAGACACGTTGCCAGAGCACCTGCAGACGCTCCAGGTCGCCCCGGTCCGTGGGCCAGCGGCGCGCCTGGGCAACCGGCTGCCAGCGGCCGTCCCGCTGTTCGGCGAGGATGAAGCGGAAGGGATGGAAGCCCGTCATGCCCAGGCGCAGGTCAGTGACGACCAGCACCTGGTCGATCTGGTCGTAGCGCAGGATGCCGTGGGTGAACCAGGCCAGGCGCAGGTGCTGCGGCGAATCCCGCAGGCGTCGCGCCAGTTCGGTGCCACGGGGGATGCGTTCGAGCCGGGGCGGATTGCGGTCGAACCAGCTCACCAGGGCTTCGTGGTAGTCCTCGCCGTCAAGCACGATCACCCGCCAGAGCAGCGTGTTGAAGGGCGTTGGCGTACTGAAGATCGCCTGCGGTCGAATGCCTTCGCGCTCCAGCACCTCGGCCACCCGTTGTTCGGCCATGAACTTGCCGCCAAGGCTGGAGAGCAGGTACAGGCTGGACAGCGCCAGGGCTGCTACGGGCACGCGCGGCGCACGGTTGCGCAGGCCGAACAGTAGTCCGCCGAACACCGTCGCCAGCAGGGGCAGTGTGTAGAGCGGATCGATGATGAAGATGCTTGACCAGGCAATAGGTGGCGTCATCAGCGGCCAGAACAACTGGGTACCGTAGCTGGTGAAGCTGTCCAGCAAGGGATGCGTGGCCAGCACCAGCCAGAGGGTGAGAAACAGGCGTTGCGTCGAATAAGCCGGATTCGGCCGCCATCGTCGAACCAGCAAGGTCAGCAATACCGCCAGGGCGCTGAGCACGAAGATCGAATGACTGAAGCCGCGGTGGTAGGTCATCGCCTCCACGGCGTCGGTGTAGCGGATCACCACGTCCAGGTCCGGCAGGGTGCCGAGCAGCGCGCCGTAGAGCAGTGCCTTGCGTCCTTGCCAGCGACCGAGCAGTGCGCCCTGGAGGGTAGCGCCGAGCACCGCCTGGGTGAGTGAGTCCATCGCCGTCCCCTGTGAATGATCCGCTGGCTAAATTACTGCGCCGGCCGATGTCCTTGCAGTGGGAAATTCCCACCAGATTTTTCCATCAATGGGGAAAGTGTTAGTTGTGGAAGCGAAGTCGTTGGCGATTGGCCGTGCAGTTCCCCTCCTGGCGCGGGGCGGGACGCGCCAGGAGAGGGGCACTACTGCAGATCAGTACTCGTAGTCCACACGCTGCGGGTGGTGGCGTGATTGATAGTGGGTTGCGGGTTTCGTGGCCGATTCTGCCGTTTCCCTGGCGATCCCTGAGCCGGCCGCCGTTGGCTTGTCCTCGACCAACTGGGCGAAACGCTCGCTTTCGTCATCGGCCGTCTGCACGCGTTGCGCCTGCATCTCCCGGTATTGCAGGAGGCGATCACCGCCGCCTTCCGCCAGCATCAGCAGCGGTTGCTGGCCTGCTGGTTGAAGAGACGCACTGGATGCCTGTAACGAAGTGAACGCGACAACGGAAAACAGCAGGCTGGACAAGGCAGTGGTGGTAATAGCGGATTTCATTGTTCATTCCTCGTAAACCCCCGGATATTCCCCCGAAGCCGGATATTAATAATATTGAAAAAGAGCGCCAGTGCTATTTTTAATTGCCAGACAAGTGGCGAAATTAAAGATGATCGGTAGTTTTATAACTGGCTGATTGGCATGGATTATTCCGGTTGATGTGATCACTTTTTAGGTATGTAAAGCACTGTATTGTGGTTTGTAAAAACATGTAGGGCGGGTGTTTCTGTCTTGTTTCAGGGAAACACTTCAGAAACATACTTGATTAAAATTTCTTGCAGTCTGGCCCAACTCTTGAATTGCTTTGTCGAGGCGGATTCAGGGCCATGGCGAAATTCCCCGCTGGACTCCCTTGAACGGCCTTCCCGCAAACGCCGAAGCCCCGTCCCACGCGCCTTTCGCGCTAGTCCCAACGGACGATGCTCACCTCTGGGCCTGCCGATTAAATCCCTCCTCATAGAGCCCGCGCCCTGCATGCGCGGCGATAACGACAATGAGGAGAACCGCATGGATATCCGTGGCCTGGGTTACGTCACCGTAGCCTCGACAGACCTGAAGCGCTGGCGCGATTACGCCACCGGCGTGCTCGGCATGATGGTGGATGCCGGATCCGACGAGCGGCTCTACCTGAAGATGGACGAGCGCCCCTACCGCATCCTGGTGGAGCGTGCCGACCGTGACGGCTATGGCGCCTGTGGGTGGGAAGTGGCCGGCAAGGCCGCCTTCGAGCAGGCGATCGTTGAACTGCAACAGGCTGACGTCGAGGTCCAGCGCGGCAGCGCCGCCGACGCCATCAGCCGTAAGGTCCAGGAGCTGGCACGCTTCGCCGATCCGGATGGCAACCGTCACGAACTGTTCTGGGGGCCGCTGCAAGACTTCGCCCCCTTCGTTTCCCCGGCCGGCGTCTCCGGTTTCATTACCAGCGACCTGGGCATGGGCCATGCGGTGCTGCCGGCCCCGGCCTTCGATCGTTGCCTGGACTTCTACGAGCGGGTGATGGGCTTTGGGCTGTCCGACCTGATGAAGGTGCGATTCACTCCTGACCCGGCCGAGCCGGAGAAGCGCATCCACTTCCTCCACTGCAACAACGGCCGCCACCACTCCCTGGCGTTGTTCGAGTGCCCGATTCCTTCGGGTTGTGTGCACCTGATGGTGGAAGTCGGCGAACTGGACGACGTCGGTCGCGCGCTGGACCGCATGCATGCCAGCGGCGTGAAGCTGTCCGCCACCCTCGGCCGCCATACCAACGACGACATGACCAGCTTCTACATGCAGACCCCCGGCGGCTTCGACCTGGAGTACGGCTGCGGCGGCAAGGTCATGGACTGGGACCGCCACACCCCCTTCGAGAGCACCGTGGTCAGCCACTGGGGCCATGACTTCAGCGTCGGTCGTCAATAAGGAGCCTCCCCATGGACAAACGTATGACCGCCACCGACATCGTCGGCCAGCTGCGCGATGGCATGACTATCGGTATCGGCGGCTGGGGCCCGCGGCGCAAGCCCATGGCCCTGGTACGCGAGATACTGCGCTCTGACCTCAAAGACCTCACGGTGGTCGCCTACGGCGGCGCCGATGTCGGCATGCTCTGCGCCGCCGGCAAGGTCCGCAAGCTCGTCTACGCCTTCGTCTCGCTCGATTTCATCCCCCTGGAACCCTACTTCCGCAAGGCTCGCCAGGAAGGCGCAGTGGACGTGATGGAAATCGACGAAGGCATGCTTCTGCTCGGCCTCAAGGCCGCAGCCATGAATGTGCCTTTCATCCCGACGGCCGTAGGCCTGGGCACCGATGTGCTGCGCCTGAACCCGGAGCTGAAACTCGTGAGCTCGCCCTACGACGACAGCCGTGACTGGGTCGCCATGCCGGCGCTGAAGCTGGATGCCGCCCTGATCCACGTCGACCGCGCCGACGCGCGTGGCGTCTGCCAGATCGCCGGTCCCGACCACTACATGGACGACCTCTTCGTGCGCGCCGCCGAGAAGGCCTACGTGAGCTGCGACGAACTCGTGGACAGCGGCTGGTTCCACGAAGACCCGATGCGCGCCCGCCAGGTGTTCTGGGAACGCAACCGCACCAGTGCCGTGGTGCATTTGCCGGGCGGAGCCCATCCATCCTCCTGTGCACCGCTCTACGGCTTCGATATTGCCCATTTCAAGGCCTACAACGCCTCGGCCGCCGAATCGGACGGTTGGCAGGCCTACATGGAGCGCTACGTCAACTGCGGGGAAGCGGAGTACCTCGCCCGTGTCGGTGGCCTGAATGCCATTCGCCAACTGCCGCTCCCGGTTTTCTGAGGACGCTGAGATGACTGCCACCAAACAACCCTACAGCCTCGCCGAACTGATGATCTGCGCTGCCGCCGAGGCCTTTACCCATGACGGCGAAGTGCTCGCCACGGGCATCGGCGTCTTGCAGCGCCTGGCCGCGTCGCTTGCCATGCTCAACAGCAACGCCGACCTGATGATGACCGACTCCGAAGCCTTCATGGTCGCCGAGCCGGTACCGGTTGGGCCGCGCGGCGGCTACCAGCCGAAGTTCGACAGTTGGATGGGCTTCTCGCGCATCTTCGACAACGTCTGGAGCGGCAAGCGCCATGCCCTGGTAGGGCCGGTACAGATCGACCGCTTCGGCCAGGCCAACATTTCCTGCATCGGCGACCACGCCAGACCCAAGTCGCAGATGCTCGGGGTGCGTGGCTTCCCCGGCAACTCCATCAGCCACGCCAACTCCTTCATGGTGTCCAGCCACAACAAGCGGGTATTCGTCGACGGCGAGGTGGATGTGGTGGCCTCGGTTGGCTACAACCCCGAACGCCTGGCCCGTGGCTGGTCCCTGGACGAGATCGACATCCGCCTGATCGTCACTGACCTCTGCGTGCTCGACTTCCAGGGCCCCGGCCGGCAGATGCGTATCCGCTCCCTGCACCCCGGTGTCACGGCGGAAGACGTGCAGGCCGCCACCAGCTTTCCGCTGCATGTGCCGGACGAGATTCCGACCACCGCCGCACCGACCCTCGAACAACTGATCCTCATCCAGCAACTGGACCCGCACAACCTGCGCGCCAGCCAGCTCAAGGACAACCCGCCGGGCGTGCGCGCCCGGGCCACGACCCACTGAGGCGGAGCCGCGCAGATGAACCAAGAACAGGCCGAAGCAGAGGTGGTGCAATACGAGGTGCAGGGTCCGCTGGCCCTGGTCACCATGCATCGCCCCGAGTACCACAACGCGCAGAACTCGCGCATGACCTATGCCCTGGACGCGGCCTTCCGCCGTGCCTGCGACGACGACAGCGTCAAGGTCATCGTGCTGCGGGGTGCCGGCAAGCACTTCTCCGCCGGGCACGACATCGGCACGCCGGGCCGCGACGTGCACGAAAGCTTCGACCGCGCCAGCCTCTGGTACGACCACGTGGGCAAGCCGGGTGGCGAGTTCCTCTATGCCCGTGAACAGGAGGTCTACCTCGGCATGTGCCGGCGCTGGCGCGATATGCCCAAGCCGACCATCGCCATGGTCCAGGGCGCCTGCATCGCCGGTGGCCTGATGCTGGCCTGGGTCTGCGACCTGATCGTTGCCTCGGACGATGCCTTCTTCTCCGATCCCGTGGTGCGCATGGGCATCCCCGGCGTCGAGTACTTCGCCCACGTGCATGAGCTGAACCCGCGCATCGCCAAGGAGTTCCTCTTCCTCGGCGAGCGCATGGGCGCCGAGCGCGCCTACCAGATGGGCATGGTCAACAAGGTGGTGCCGCGCGACGTGCTGGAAGACGTGACCCTGGATGTGGCTCGGCGCATCGCGCAGATGCCGCGCCTGGGTTTGCAGCTGACCAAGCAGGCGGTGAACAACGCCGAGGACCTGATGGGCAAGCGCGCCACCATGGACATGGTGTTCGGCCTGCATCACTTCGCCCACGTACACAACGAACTGGTCAGTGGCGACAAGCTGGGCGGTTATGACGCCCGCGCCATGGCCCAGTCCCAGCGCAACCCGTCGGAGGCGTGATGGCGATATCCCTCGACACCCGCCTGACGCGCCTGCTCGGTTGCCGCTACCCGATCATCCAGACCGCCATGGGCTGGGTGGCTGATCCGAAACTGGTGGCCGCCACCGGCAATGCCGGCGGCTTCGGCTTCCTCGCGGGCGCCACCATCGAGCCCCACCAGATGGAAGCCGCCATCCTCGAAACCAAGCGGCTGACCGACCAGCCCTTCGGTGTCAACTTCCACATGTACCAGGCCAATGCCGGCGAGATCGTCGAACTGGTATTGCGCCACCAGGTGCGTGCGGTGAGCTACAGCCGCTCGCCGGGCAAGGCGATGATCACCCGGCTTAAGGATGCTGGCGTTGTCTGCATGCCCACCGTGGGTGCGCTGAAGCACGCGGTGAAAGCCGTGGAGATGGGTGCCGACGCGGTGACCGTGCAGGGCGGGGAGGGCGGCGGTCACACCGGCTCGGTGCCGACCGCCATCCTGCTCGGCCAGGTGGTGGACGCCGTCGACGTGCCCGTGGTCGCCGCGGGTGGCTTCAAGGACGGTCGCGGCCTGGTCTCGGCCCTGGCGCTCGGTGCCGAAGGCATCGCCATGGGCACGCGCTTTTTGATGAGTGCCGAAAGTCCTGTGCCCCCGGCCACCCTGGATCGCTACCTGAAAGTCCGCGACCCAGCCGCCATCATCATCAGCCGCGCCATCGATGGCATGCCGCAACGGATGATCCGCAACGAATTGCTCGACAGCCTGGAACGTTCAGGCGGTCTGAAACGCCTGTTGCTGGCCCTGCGCAGTGCACTGGCCTACCGCCGTCACAGCGGCGCGAGTATCGCCCAGTTGCTGGGCAGCGCGTTGAAGCTCGGTGGCAGCGATGGCCTCACCGCCGCCCAGACACTGATGGCCGCCAACGCGCCCATGGTGATCCAGAAAGCCATGGTCGACGGCCAACCGGCAGCGGGTGTGCTTCCCGCCGGACAGATCGCCGCCAGCATCGACAGCCTGCCGGGCTGCGCCGAGCTCATCGAATCCATCGTGCAGCAGGCCGAGCAGCGGCTCGCCGAGCTGTGCCGCCGCGTGACCGACAAATCGAACAACTAAGGGGTAGCCGGATGAGCAGTCCATTTCACGTGAGCATCGATAACGGCATTGCCGAGATGGTCTTCGACCATCCGCCGGTGAACGCCTTCGACAGTAAAGGCTGGGCGGCCATCGCCGCCGAACTCGAGCACCTGGGTGAGTCGCCCGAGGTTCGGGTCATCGTCATCCGCGCCGAGGGTCGTGGTTTCTGCGCGGGCGTGGACATCAAGGAACTGGCCGCCGACGGCAACCTGATAGTCGCGGTGAACAAGGGCAACTACGACAGCTTCAAGGCCGTCCACCGCAATCCCAAACCGGTGGTCATTGCCGTGCACGGTTTCGTCCTCGGCGGCGGCATCGGCCTCTGCGGGGCGGCGGACATCCTGGTCGCCTCCGACTGCGCGCGCTTCGGCGTGCCCGAGGTCGACCGCGGCGCCATGGGCGGCGGCGCGCATTTGCAGCGTCTGTTCCCGGTGCAGAAGGTGCGCCACATGTACTTCACCGGCGACATGATCGATGCCGCCGAGGCCTATCGCCTGGGCGCGGTTGAGCGCGTAGTGCCGCGTGCCGAATTGCGCGGGGCAGCCCTTGAGATCGCGCGCAAGATCGCCGCCAAGAGCCCGGCCATGATCGCCCTCGCCAAGGAGGCGCTGACCGGCATCGAGGACGGCAACCTCGAAGACAAGTACCGCTGGGAGCAGGGATTCACCCTGCAGGCCTACCGCTCGCTGGATTCCCAGGAAGCCCGCGATGCCTTCGTCGACAAGCGCACCGCCACCTTCAAGGGATGAGCTCATGGACCTGACCTACACACCTGAACAGAAGGCCTTCCGTGAGGAAGCCCGCGTCTGGCTGGCGGCCAACGTGCCAGCCGAGACGCTGCAATCCTTCGACTGCGAACAAGGCTTCCGCCAGCACCGTGCCTGGGAAGCGAAACTCAACGAAGGTCGCTGGGGCATGGTGACCTGGCCGAAGGAACTTGGCGGACGCGGCTGCGACCTGATCGAGTGGCTGATCTTCGAAGAGGAGTACTACCGCGCTGGCGCGCCGGCACGGGTGAACCAGAACGGCATCTTCCTGCTCGGCCCGACCCTGATGGAGTTCGGCACCGCCGCGCAGCGGGAGCGCTTCCTGCCGAAGATGGCCACGGGCGAAGAGATCTGGGCCCAGGGCTGGTCCGAGCCCAATGCCGGTTCGGACATGGCGGCCATCCGTTGCCGTGCCGAGCGCAAGGGCGATGTCTATGTGATCAATGGCCAGAAAACCTGGTCTACGCGCGCCGTCTGGGCAGACTGGCTGTTCGGCCTGTTCCGCAGCGACCCGCAGTCCAGCCGCCACCACGGCCTGACCTTCATCCTGCTGCCACTGAACAGCCCCGGCATTACCGTGCGACCCATCCAGCAGCTCAACGGCTTGCCGGGCTTCGCCGAAATCTTCTTCGACGACGTGGAAGTGCCTGTGGATAACGTCCTGGGCGGGGAGGGCATGGGCTGGCATGTGGCGATGTCCACCGCCGGCTTCGAGCGCGGTCTGATGCTGCGCTCGCCAGCGCGCTTCCAGGAAACCGCGCGGCGCCTGGTGCAACTCTACCTGGCCAACCGTGAACAGGCCGACCTGGACCCGGCGATCGGCGAAGCGGTGATGCGCGCCTGGATGGACGCCGAGGCCTACACCTTGAACACCTACATGACGGCGTCGCGGCTGGTGAAGGGCGGCAAGATCGGTCCGGAATCCTCCACCAACAAGATTTTCTGGTCCGAGCTGGACCAGCGCATGCACGAGACGGCGTTGTCGATCCTCGGACTGCGCGGCGAACTGCTGCCCCACGCGCCGGATGCCGGCGAAGTCGGCCACTGGCTGGACGGCTTCCTGTTCGCCCAGGCCGGGCCTATCTACGCCGGCACCAACGAGATCCAACGCAACATCATCGCCGAGCGCATGCTCGGCATGCCGCGAGCCTGAGGAGCGCGCCATGGACTTCACATTCAGCGACGACCAACTGCTGTTCCAGGACAACGTGCGTGCCTTTCTCACCAACGAAGTGATTCCGGAGCGCATCCGCGAACTCTGGCAAACCGGGAGCGGCCGCAGCGACGAACTCTGGGGCCAACTCACTGAACTCGGCCTCACCGCACTGACCGTGCCGGACGGGTTCGGTGGCCTGGGCATGAACGAGCTGGACTTCATCCTGCTGGCCCAGGAGTGCGGCTACGCCGGCCTGCCCGAGCCACTGGTGGACACCATGCTCATCGGCGTGCCCCTGCTCGCCGCACTGCCGAACCAGCTCGACCTGCAAGGCGAATGGCTGACCCGCATCGCCGAAGGCAAGGCCCGCCTTGCCGTGGGCGAGCCGGGCAACCCGCTGGTGGCCGATGCCCATGTGGCCGGGCTGTTGCTCCTGCCCCATGGGGACGAGGTACACGCCGTGCTGCCCGATCAGGTTCAGCTCACCCGCAATGAATCGGTGGACCCGAGCCGCCAGCTGTTCCGTGTCGATTGGACGCCGAGTCCGTCCACCTGTGTGGCAGGCGGCGAGCAGGGTAGGGCGCTGTGGGCCGCTGCGCGGAACCGTGGCGCCCTGGGCACCGCCGCCCAGTTGCTGGGCCTGGCCAAACGCATGGTGGACCTGGCGGTGGACTACAGCTTCGAGCGCAAGCAGTTCGGCAAGCCGGTGGGTTCCTTCCAGGCGGTGAAGCACCTGATGGCCAACGTCGCGGTGCAGATCGAGTTCGCCAAGGGGCCGCTGTACCGCGCTGCCTATACCGTCGCCCAAGGGCTTGCGGACCAGGACGTGCAGGTTTCCCACGCCCGTCTCGCCTGCGCCGAGGCCGCCCTGCTGGCGGCGAAGAACGCCATCCAGACCCATGGCGCCATGGGATACACCTGGGAGGTGGACCTGCAACTCTTCATGAAACGCGCCTGGGCCCTGGACAAGGTCTGGGGCGACCGTGGCTGGCACAAGGCACGGATTCGCCAGGCGCTGTTCGATGGTCACGTCCAGCCCGGGGCTGGCAATACCTTCTAGTCATTCGTCACTCCAATCCTGACCATTCGAGACTGCCATGCCCGAAGCCTACATAGTCGACGCCCTGCGCACCCCCACCGGCCGGCGCAAGGGTGGCCTGAGCCAGATCCATGCCGCTGACCTCGGCGCCCATGTGCTGCGCGAACTGGTCGCCCGTAACTCCATTCCCGATGTCGACTACGACGACGTGATCTTTGGTTGCGTCGACACCATCGGCCCGCTGGCCGGGGACATCGCCCGCACCTGCTGGCTGGCCGCCGGCCTTGACCAGGCCGTGCCCGGCACCACCATCGACCGCCAGTGCGGTTCGTCCCAGCAGGCGGTGCACTTTGCCGCCCAGGCCGTGATGAGCGGTACACAGGATGTGGTGATCGCCGGCGGCGTGCAGACCATGACGCAGATTCCCATCTCCTCGGCCATGACGGCCGCCGAGCCGCTGGGTTTCACCGATCCCTTCTCCGGCTCCGAAGGCTGGGTGAAGCGTTATGGCAAGGTGCCGCCGACCCAGTTCCGCGCCGCGCAGATGATCGCCGAAAAGTGGGGCCTGAGCCGCGAGGCCCTGGAGGCCTACGCCCTGGAGTCCCACCGCCGCGCCCTGCGCGCCATCGAGCAGGGCCGCTTTGCTCGAGAGATCGTGCCGCTGGCCGGTGTCGAGCACGACGAAACCCCGCGCCAGACCAGTCTCGACAAAATGGCCGAACTGGAAACCCTGTTCGGCTGCGACCGTGTCACGGCCGCCGTTTCCAGCCAGACCTGCGACGGCGCCAGTGCGCTGCTGGTGGTCTCCGAGGCGGCGCTCAAGCGCTACAACCTCACGCCCCGCGCGCGCATCCACCACATCAGCGTGCGTGCCGACGACCCCGTGTGGATGCTCACCGCGCCCATCCCGGCCACCGAGTACGCGCTGAAGCGTGCCGGCATGAAGCTGGACGACATCGATCGGGTGGAGATCAACGAAGCCTTCGCCTCGGTGGCCATGGCCTGGCTCAAGGAGACTGGCTACCCGCATGAGCGCACCAACGTCAACGGTGGCGCCATCGCCCTCGGCCATCCCCTGGGCGCCACCGGCACCCGGCTGATGTGCACCCTGCTGCACGAACTGGAGCGCAGTGGCGGCCGCTACGGCCTGCAGACCATGTGCGAAGGCGGTGGCCAGGCGAACGTGACCATCATCGAGCGCCTCTAGAACCACTGCACGGACAAACCCCCTCTCCCTCTGGGAGAGGGCTGGGGTGAGGGCAGCCAACCCCCACACGAACTCACCGGAGAATTCCCCATGCCAATCTGCCAATCCCGCTCCGTCATCATCACCGGCGCCGGCGGCGGGCTGGGCCGTGCTTATGCACTGGCCTTCGCCGCCGAAGGCGCCAAGGTACTGGTCAACGATATCAACCTACCCGCCGCCGAAGCGGTGGTCGCCGAGATCCGCTCTAACGGCGGCCAGGCTATCGCCAACAACGGCGACATCACCCAATACGCCGCTGCCGGTGAAATCGTCCGCCAGGCCATCGAAGCTTTCGGCGACCTCCATGTGCTGGTGAACAACGCCGGCATCTGCCGCGACCGGATGTTCGCGAGCCTCACCGAAGCCGACTGGGATGCGGTAATGGCCGTGCACCTGAAGGGCCATTTCTGCCTGGCCAGCCATGCGGTGAAGCACTGGCGTGAGCAGGCCAAGGGCGGCGTGGAGGTGAAGGCGCGGATCATCAACACCAGCTCCGGTGCCGGCTTGCAGGGCTCCATCGGTCAGTCCAACTATGCCGCTGCCAAGGGCGGTATCGCCTCCCTGACGCTGGTGCAGGCCGCCGAACTGGCGCGCTACGGCATTACCGCCAACGCCCTGGCCCCGGCCGCGCGCACCGGCATGACCGAAGACGTATTCGCCGAGGTGATGAAGAGGCCCGAGGACGGCTTCGACTACTTCGCCCCGGAAAACGTCGCGCCCCTGGTGGTCTGGCTGGGCTCCGAAGCCTCACAGGCTGTCACTGGCCGCATGTTCGAAGTGGAAGGCGGCAAACTCTCCATCGCCGACGGCTGGCGCCGCGGCCCCGAGTTTGACAAGGGCGCTCGCTTCCAACCGGAGGAACTGGGCGCCGTGATCGAACAACTGCTGATCGAAGCCGTACCGGCGCAGAAGGTTTACGGCAGCTAACCCACACGACCGTAGGGTGTGCCGCGCGCACCGCGTGGCCATACCCGTACGGCGTACCCTACCGCCATCCCCGAATTCCATCCGGGCTACATTCCTCGTGAAGCGAATTCATTCGCCAAGGGCAACTCGTTGCCCCTATGCCGGCGCGCGGCTCTTCCGTAGGAGCGAGCTCTGCTCGCGAACAACCCCCGCACCAAACTTCCCCAACGCTGTAGGGGCGAACTCATTCGCCAAGAGCAACTCTGTATTCCACCCGTTGCTTCCGACCCCGCCTTCATTGCGTTCAGACGTCTCCTATTTACCCACCGCACGCCAGCCACTGAGCCTTTGGCTAGGCACCTCGCTCACCCCTGAGCCGGTGCCTCCATCGTCAACGAAACAGGGCTCTATCTGCGTTGGGCACCTGGTAGAGGGAGAACTCAGTGGCTACTGGTTATTTCATTCGTCTGGGGGACAAGACCACCTGCGGTGGCACCGTGCTGGAAGCAGATACCCGCGTCATGATGTTCGGCATCGCCCATGCTCGCCAGGGGGATCGGGTCTCCTGCGGCAAGGACGGAAAGGTCTACCGGATCATCGGCGGAGTCTCGTTCATCTCCAGCCACGGGGCCCCGGTGGCGGGCACACTGGATAGCCTCAGCGGCTGCCCGTGCAGGGCCAAGTTGCTGCCATCGTTGTTCAGCGCCACCTACCAATCGGATCGCGGTGAAGCCAAGGCCAAGGCAAGGCCCGCTCCAGCCCCCGCCGTGGCAACGGCGCCGCTTGCCGCGACACCCTCGAGCGCCGCTCCCAAGCCCACCGTGAACAACCTGCTGGAAGAGGAGGAAGAAGAGGAGGAGCTGGAAGAGACGGGCATCGTGCTGCGCCTGGGCCTGTTCTTCGACGGCACCGGCAACAACCAGGCCAATAGCGAGGCGGCGGCGGGCTGTTGGGCCTCCGATGTAGGCCTGACGTCGGAAGCCGCCGAGGATGTTCGTCAGCGCTGTGCGGCCCTCGGTTATGACGGCAAGGGCAACACGCCGGACAACAGCTACGGCAACGATGTCAGCAATGTCGCGCGTCTCTACGCTCTCTATCCGGACGACACGCTCATGCAACTGCCGCCTGGCGCCGAAGAGGCCTATCTCAAGGTTTATCTCGAAGGCATCGGCACCCACAGCGGTCTGGGCGATTCTCTCTACAGCCAGGGCACTGGCCAGGGCGAGACCGGCGTGGTAGCGCGAGTCGAACAGATGCCGGCTCTGTTCATGGAGCAATTGCGTCGATTCAGAACTTCGAATTCCCACGTCAAGATCCGTCGGATCGAGATCGACCTGTTCGGCTTTAGCCGAGGTGCGGCGGCGGCACGGCATTGCGCGAACGACCTGCTCAAGGGGCGGAACAGTCTGCTGGCCCGGGCGCTGCCCGCCGGCTCCCCCTTTCTGGCTACCGGGTTCGCCTGGCGCCATCGCAGTGACGTCATCCTCAACTTCATAGGGCTGTTCGACACCGTGCCCGGCATCGTCTCGCTGGGTAGCTTCGATTTCAGCCCGCACAATGCTGACAACCCCGGACTCGACCTGCGGCTCGCCCCTGGCGCGGCCCACCAGGTGATCCACCTGGTTGCCGCTGATGAGTATCGCCACAACTTCTCCCTGGTCGAAGCCGAAGAGAACATCGTGCTTCCGGGCTCCCATTCGGATATCGGTGGCGGCTACCTGCCTCTGGCCAGGGAGAAGCTGCTGTTGAGCAAGCCGGACAGCAGCCTCGAAATCGACCGGCTCGCCAACGAGCGCAGTGCGGCCTTCTTCCGTACCCGGCAGCGCTTCAACCAGGAGGCGCGCCGCTGGCTGGCCTATGTACCACCCGAGGGGCTCGACATCGTCACCTGGTCGGTGCAGACCCGCCACCGTGCACGGGACACCCAGGCAGAAAAGCGCGTATACGCCGCCATCTCCAGCGAGCGTGACGTGCGAGGCGAACTGTCGCTGGTGTACCTGCGTATCATGCGTGAATGGGCGGTGCGTGCCGGCGTTGCATTTAGAGCGGTACCCCACACTCAGGCATTCGCTTTGCCCAGCGAGCTGCAACCCATCGCTGCCAAATTGCAGGCCTTTGCCCTGCGGGAAACGTTCACCCCGCTCACTGGCGAGGAAATCGCCTTGCTGCGCCGCCGCTACATCCATCTCTCGGCGAACTGGAATGCCACCAAGGGCTGGAACAACAGCGCGTTGAACGTCGTGTTTGTCAACCGTCCGGCCGAGGGTATGCAGCGCAAGGAGCACCCCAATGAATAGGTTCAAGGCGATGCTGTCACTGGGGTTGATGCTCTGGTTGGCAGGCTGTGCCAACGGCGCCCACCGGTTGCCCTACGACTCCTGGCGACTGGGTTTCGGTACCCCCAACTACATGGACGTGTGGATCGAGACCGCTGACGCGGTGGATGTACAAAACCGGGTCTTTCGCCGCGCCATGGACGGGATTGCCTCGACCCAGCGTCCGAAGAACCTCAAACGCGATCCACGCGGGTGGCCAAAGGAGCCAGGAGCTGGCGCGGGCAAGCAGGTGCTGGGTGCCGACCTGCCACGGTTGATCTACGTGCGCTGGCAGTCGTTGGCCGAGCCCCAGACCTATGAGGCTTACATCGTCATCCCCGAGGCCGCCCGGCAGGCGATGGTGAAGGGGGAGAAGGCGTTCTGCCTGGCCGACGCTAAGTGGATTACCGACTATCGCAAGATGCTCACGATTGGCCTTGCCCCGGGCGGCATTGCCAGGGTCTGGCTCATGGGACCGTGCCTGTCAGCACTCGACGTGGCACGGGTACAGGGCACGGTGGTGAAACAAGGACCGGATGGAGGTCGGAGCGGCGGCCGGTATGCCTTGCCATTGGAACCTGCATCCAAGACCTACATCGAGAAGCACGGGATTCCCTATGGCTCGTGGTAAGCGCCCGCTAACACCAATGCGGCAGCGCGCTGGAGGCGGTGTTCATCAACCGCCCCGCCGAAGACCGGCGGCGAGTGGAGCCCCCCAATGAGTAAGCTCAGGGCCATGCTGCTTTTGGGGCTGCTGTTCTGGTTGGCCGGCTGTGCCAATGGTGCTCACCAGCTGCCTTACGACTCCTGGCGGCTGGGCTTGTTCGCGCCCAACTACATGGAAGTGTGGATCGAGACCGCCGATGCGGTGGACGTGCAGGACCGCGTCTTTCGCCGTGCCATGAGCGGGATCGCCGCGATCAATACCCCGAAAGACCTCAAGGGTAATCCTCGCGGTTGGCCGGAGCGGCCTGGGGCTGGTGCAGGCAAGCAGGTACTGGGTGCCGACCTGCCACGGTTGATCTACGTGCGCTGGCAGTCGTTGGCCGAGCCCCAGACCTATGAGGCTTACATCGTCATCCCCGAGGCCGCCCGGCAGGCGATGGTGAAGGGGGAGAAGGCGTTCTGCCTGGCCGACGCTAAGTGGATTACCGACTATCGCAAGATGCTCACGATTGGCCTTGCCCCGGGCGGCATTGCCAGGGTCTGGCTCATGGGACCGTGCCTGTCAGCACTCGACGTGGCACGGGTACAGGGCACGGTGGTGAAACAAGGACCGGATGGAGGTCGGAGCGGCGGCCGGTATGCCTTGCCATTGGAACCTGCATCCAAGACCTACATCGAGAAGCACGGGATTCCCTATGGCTCGTGGTAAGAGCCCCTCAAGACAAGGACGAATCATGAAAAGGCTGATTGTCTGGATCACACTTTTAGTGCTCGAGGAGGAAAAGGGGACAGATCTTGGGACAGATCTATTTTTCCTACTCTAATGCCTTCTTCTGGCCGCGAACCACCACCGCGACTATCCCAACAGATCCATCCAGTCCCTCTCCACGTACTTCACTGAATGCCCCGCCCCGGGGCATATCCCTTGCGCAGGCCATCAGCATGTCATCACCTGCCTGATCCCGTGTTGGGTTTCGCTGCGCTCTACCCAACCTACATGTTGACGCCCACACCTTCCCCGTCGTCCATCCGGACGATTCCCCGCCCGGCGCAAGTCGCCAGACTCCTTGCCAGCCCCAAGAATCACAAAAAGGCAGCCTTATGGAATTCGCGTTCAGCGATGAGCAGGAGATGATCCGCGAGTCCGCCGAGAGCTTTCTCGCGGACGTTTCCGATTCCGCCGCGGTGCGAGCGGCCATGGCCACCGAGCTGGGGCATGACCCCGAGCTCTGGAAGCGCCTATGCAACGAGATGGTCTGGCCGGCCATCCACATCCCCGAACAATACGGCGGCCTCGGACTGGGTTTCGTCGAGCTGGCCATCCTGCTTGAGCAAATGGGTCGCCGGCTGTTCTGTTCGCCCTTCTTCGCCAGTGCCTGCCTGGCCACCCCGGCGTTGTTGCTGGGCGGCAGTGAGGAACAGAAAGCCTGTTGGCTGCCGCAGCTGGCCGATGGCAGCCTGACCGCCACCCTGGCCTTCGCCAGCAATAACCGCAACGGCCTGGATGCAGTGCAGGCGAGCTACCGCGTCGAGGGTAGTGGCTTCGTCATCGATGGCTGCCTGCGCCAGGTGGTGGACGGCCACAGCGCCGGCCTGCTGATCGTCGCCGCGCGCGGCAGGCAGGGCATCGGCCTGTTCGCTGTCCCCGCCGAGACGCCCGGCGTCCACCGCCGCTTCACCCCGACCCTTGACCAGACCCGCAAGCTGGCCGAGGTTGAGTTCAGCCAGGTGTACCTACCGGCCGAGGCCCACCTGGGCGAGCCGGGGCAGGGCGGTGAACTGCTGGAGCAGGTCCTGCAACTGGCCTGCGTGGCCCTGGCTGCCGAGCAGGTCGGCGGTGCCCAGCAGGCCTTGGACCTGACCCTCGCCTACACCGCCGAGCGCCAGCAGTTCGGTCGCGCCATCGCCAGCTTCCAGGCCATCAAGCACCGCGCCGCCGACATGATGCTGGAAGTGGAATGCGCACGCTCGGCGGTCCTCTACGCCGCCTGCGTGGCCGAGGAAACCCTGGCGCCGAATGGCGACAAGGGCGTCGCCGCCGAGCTGCCCCTGGCCGCTGCCCTGGCCAAGTCGCGTTGTTCGGAAGCCTTCTTCCACTGCGCGGCGGAGTCCATCCAGTTGCATGGCGGCGTCGGCTTCACCTGGGAGTACGACCCGCACCTTTACTTTAAGCGCGCCCGGGCCAGTGAAGCCCTGTTCGGCGCGCCGTCCTGGCACCGGGAGCGCATTGCCGCGGCCCTTCTGGGGGAGATCGTATGAAGATCAGTTTCAGTGAGGCGGATGAGGTCTTCCGCCGTGACGTGGCCGGCTGGCTTGCCGACAACCTCCGCGGTGAGTTCGAAGTCCTGCGCTTTCGCGGTGGCCCGGGTGATGAGCACAGCTTTCCCGAAGCGCGCAAAGCCTGGGAGCGCAAGCTGGCCGAAGGCGGCTGGACCTGCGTGGGCTGGGCGCCGGAGCATGGCGGGCGCGGCCTGTCGATCAGCCAGCAGGTGATCTTCCACGAGGAGTACGCCCGTGCCGGCGGACCGGGCCGCATGGGGCACATCGGCGAAGGCCTGGCCGGGCCCACCATCGCCGCCTTCGGCACCGATGAACAGCAACGCCGCCTGCTGCCGGGCATCGTCGCCGGCACCGAGTTCTGGTGCCAGGGTTACTCGGAGCCGGGGGCCGGCTCCGACCTTGCAAACGTGAAGACCCGGGCGGTGCTGGAGAACGGCCAGTGGCGCATCAGCGGCCAGAAGGTCTGGACCTCCCTGGCGCACGAATCCGAATGGTGCTTCGTCATCGCCCGCACCGAGCCGGGCAGCGTCGGGCACCAGGGCCTGTCCTTCCTGCTGGTGCCGATGCACCAGTCGGGCGTTACGGTGCGGCCCATCGAGCAGCTCACCGGCACCTCGGAATTCAACGAGGTGTTCTTCGACGAGGCCGTCACCGACGCCTGTAACATCCTCGGCGCCCCGGGCGATGGCTGGAAGATCGCCATGGCCCTGCTGGGCTTCGAGCGCGGCGTCTCCACCCTTGGCCAGCAGATGCTGTTCCAGAACGAACTGGAGGAAATCATCCGCATTGCCCGCGCCAACGGCGCCGCCCGCGACCCGCTGCTGCGCCAGCGCATCGCCGACGCCTGGAGCGGACTGCGTATCCTGCGCTACAACTCCTTGCGCATGCTCTCCGGCGCCCAGGACGGCTCGCTGCGCCGCGAGGCGATGATCTACAAACTGTGCTGGTCCAATTGGCACGTGGCCCTGGGCAAGCTGGCCATGGACGTGCTCGGCCCAGACGCCGAACTGCTGGAGGGCGGCCCCTACCAGTTGGGGCGCCTGCAATCGATGTTCCTCTTCAGCCGCTCCGACACCATTTACGGCGGCACCAACGAAATCCAACGCAACATCATCGCCGAACGCGCGCTGGGCATGCCCCGCGAGCCGCGTGTGCGCGCCTGATCCGAGGACCTTGCATGAGTACTCCCACCTACGTTCCCGGCCATGGCCTGCTGCGCGGCAAGTCGGTGCTGATCACCGCCGCCGCGGGGGCCGGTATTGGTTTTTCCGCCGCCCTGCGCGCTGCCGAGGAAGGCTGCCGGGCGCTGATGATCAGCGACATCCATGAGGGCCGCCTGCAGGAAGCGGCACTGAAGATCCGCGAGGCCACCGGGCTGGACCGGGTCTACACCCGAGAATGCAACGTCACGTCCGAGGAGCAGGTGCAGGCCCTGGTGGCTGCCGCCGAACGCGATCTGGGCGGCGTCGACGTACTGATCAACAACGCCGGCCTGGGCGGTTCGCGGTTGTTGGTCGAGATGAGCGACGAGGAGTGGAACCGCGTCCTCGACGTGACCCTCACCGGCACCATGCGCATGACCCGCGCCATGCTGCCGACGATGATTGCCCGGCAACGCGGGGTGATCGTCAACAACGCCTCCGTGCTCGGCTGGCGTGCCCAGAAGGAGCAGAGCCACTATGCCGCGGCGAAGGCCGGCGTCATGGCGTTGACTCGTTGCGCAGCGGTGGAAGCGGCGGAGCACGGCATCCGCATCAACGCGGTGAGCCCGAGCATCGCCCTGCACGATTTCCTGAAGAAGTCCGCGCCCAAGGAGCTGCTGGACCAGCTCGCCTCTCGCGAAGCCTTTGGCCGTGCCGCGGAAGTCTGGGAAGTGGCCAACGTGATGATGTTCCTGGCCAGTGACTACAGCTCCTACATGACCGGCGAAGTGTTGTCGGTTTCCAGCCAGAGGGCCTGAGCATGGCAACGATCTTCGACACCCCGGTGGCCCTGCTGGAACGCGTTGGCGAACAGCTGGGCCACAGCGACTGGCTGAGTGTGGAGCAGTCGCGCATCGACCAGTTCGCCGAAGCCACCGGCGACCACCAATGGATCCACGTCGACCCGGCGCGCGCCGCCGTTGGCCCCTTCGGTGCGTGCATCGCCCACGGCTACCTGACCCTCGCCCTGGTCAACCTGTTCCTGCCGCAGATAGTCGAGGTGCGCGGCATTGCCATGGGGGTGAACTACGGCTGCGAGAAGGTCCGCTTCCCCAATGTGGTCCGCGCCGGCAGCCGTGTGCGCGGCAGTGCGCAACTCATCGCCGCCGAAGAAGTGAAGGGCGGCATCCAGGCCGCCATCCGCGTCAGCGTGGAAATCGAGGGCGAAGACCGCCCCGGTTGCGTGGTGGACACCATCAGTCGGTATTACCCGGCAGGTTGAGGCTTGCCTTCCTTGTAGGCGCGAATGAATTCGCCCCTACAGGACATTGAAGAATCTGGAGTCAGCGATGAAAGAAGCCGTAATCGTATCCACCGCCCGCACCCCCATCGGCAAGGCCTTCCGCGGTGCCTTCAACGACACCGAGGCGCCGCTGATGGGCGGCCATGTGGTGCGCGAGGCGCTGCGCCGTGCGGGCGTCGAGCCGGGCGAAGTGGACGATGTGATCATGGGCGCCGCCGCCCAGCAGGGCACCCAGGCCTACAACCTCGGTCGCCTCTGTGCGACCGCCGCCGGACTGCCGGCCAGCGTGTCCGGCATGGCCGTGGAGCGCCAGTGCTCCTCGGGGCTGATGAGCATCGCCCTGGCCGCCAAGAGCATCATGTGCGATGAAATTGACATCGCCGTCGCCGGTGGCCTGGAGTCCATCTCGCTGGTACAGAACAAGCACAAGAACAGCTACCGCAACCAGTCTGAGGCGGTGCTGGCGCAGGACCCACGTGCCTATATCCCGATGATCGAGACGGCGGAAATCGTTGCCGAGCGTTATGGCATTTCCCGTGAGGCGCAGGACGAGTACAGCTACCAGAGCCAGATGCGCACCGTCCTGGCCCAGGGCGCCGGCCGGTTCGACGCCGAACTGGCGCCGCTGGCTGTGCGCAAGCTGGTGATGGACAAAGCGACCGGCGATAGCCGCCACGAAACCGTGACCTTGGTCCGCGACGAGTGCAATCGCGCGGACACCACCCGCGAAAGCCTGAGCGCCCTGGAACCGGTCTGGCAGGGCGGGCAGTGGACCGGTGCCGGGCGCTTCATCACCGCCGGCAACGCCTCGCAACTTTCCGATGGCGCCAGTGCCTCGGTGCTGATGAGCGCGCAACAGGCCGAACGCCGTGGCCTGGAGCCCCTGGGCTTCTACCGTGGCCTGGCGGTGGCCGGTTGCGATGCCGACGAAATGGGCATCGGTCCGGTCTTCGCTATTCCCAAGCTGCTCAAGCGCCACGGCCTTTCCATGGACCACATCGGTCTGTGGGAGCTGAACGAGGCCTTCGCCTGCCAGGTCATCCACTGCCGCGACACCCTGGGGATTCCGGACGAGCGTCTGAACGTCAACGGCGGCGCCATCGCCATCGGCCACCCCTTCGGCATGTCCGGCGCACGCATGGTTGGACATGCGCTGATCGAGGGCAGGCGCCGGGGTCTGCGTTATGTGGTGGTGAGCATGTGCATTGGCGGCGGCATGGGTGCCGCCGCCCTGTTTGAAGTGGCGTGAGGAAAATCCAATGATCAGTCCGCAGCAGGTACAGGAAATCATGGCTCGCTACGTCGAGCTGGTGGATGTCTGTGATATCGACGGCATCATCGCGCTCTATGCCGTCGATGCCACGGTGGAAGACCCGGTGGGCAGCCCGCCCCATGTGGGCATCGAGGCCATCGACCGCTTCTACCGCGAGGGACTGGGGCGCGCCAACGCCCGGGCCCGCCGCACCGGTCCGGTATCGGCCAGTCATGCCGGCAGCGGCGCGGTTCCCTTCTGCGTTGACCTGGACTGGAACGGCCGCGCCTGTTCCATCCAGGTAATCGACGTGATGGAGTTCGACGCCGACGGCCTGATCTGCTCCATGAAGGCCTACTGGGGAGAAACGAACCTGGTCGAGAGGGACGCGCCATGAGCATCGAGCAACGCATTGCCCGGCTGGAGGCGCTGGCCGCCATCAGCCAACTCAAGCACCGCTACTTCAATGCCTGCGACCTCAAGGAGGTGGAGGCGATCCGTGACTGTTTCGCCGAGGGCGAGATCACCATCGACTATGGTCCGGTGGGTACTTTCCAGGAGCGTGACAGCTTCGTCGCGCTCTACCAATCGATGGCCTGCAACGAGCGGGTGATCGACCTTCACCATGGCGCTAACCCGGAGATCGAACTGGTCGCCGAGGATGAGGCCGAGGCGCGCTGGGCGCTCTACTACTTCAACCTCGACGCCGAGACCGGCGCCACGCGGCAACTGGGTGGGGTCTACCAGGATCGTTATCGTTGCATCGATGGACGCTGGAAGATCGTCGAGACGGTGTTCAGGGCGCATTCGATGGTGGAGCGTTAAGGCTGTTGGGCTTCGCTTGGCTCAGCGAAACGAAGCCCAACGACTCGTCGTCAGTTCACCCCCGCCTGCTGCAGAAACACCGGCTTCTCCCCGCCACCGTGCACGCAGATATCCACTCCGCTCACATACCCCGCCATCGGTGATGCCAGGTACAGGCAGGCATCGCCAATGTCCTCGGGGCTGGCCATGCGCTGCAACGGAATCCCCGCCGCCACCCGCGCAACGCCTTCGACATCGCCGTAATGCAATTCGGCCTGCTCGGTAAGGATCAGGCCGGCGGTCACCGCATTCACACGCACCTTTGGTGCCCATTCCACGGCGAGCGAGCGGGTCAGGTTGAGCAGCCCCGCCTTGGCCGCGCCATAGGCGGCGGTGCCGGGGGAGGGGCGGACGGCGCTGACGCTGCAAATGTTGATGATGGCGCCGCCTTCGGGCTGGCGCTGCATCACCCGGTTGGCCAGCTGGCAGAGGTTGAGCGGGGCCAGCAGGTTCAGGCGGATGATCGACTCGGAGAAACGCGGCGAAGCCGTGGCGGCATCCGCATGGGGGGCGCCGCCAGCATTGTTGACCAGCACGTCCAGGCGCCCGCAGCGCTCGACAATGGCATCCACCAGGCCTTGCAGCTGATCCATGTCGCGCACGTCGCAGGGCAGGAACAGCGCCTGGCGGCCGTCATGGGCCGGTAGGTCGTCAGGGGCGTTGCGGCCACAGATCACCACCTGCGCCCCCTGTTCGAGGAAGCGCTGGCTGATACCGCGCCCCACACCCTTGCCGCCACCGGTCACCAGTACCACCTTGCCGCTGAAATCCATCGGGTCGCCCATGGCTGCCTCGCTTGTCGGTTCTCGATGGGGAGAGGCTAGGGGGTGCGCGCGCAGGCGCCCACGTCCGAGAGGACTAGCTGACCGATATCCGCAGGGACGAAACCTTCCTGTCGGGGCGATTTCAACCTGTAGGGGCGAATTCATTCGCCAAGCAGGCCGAAGGTCTGCCCTTCGAGGCCCCAGGGGGCAGCTGCGCTGCCCTTGGCGAATAAATTCGCCCCTACAAAAAGCAGTCGCCCATGCAGGACCCCGGACAGCTGCTAGTCCTCTCGGACGATGTTGGCGCGATGGCCCGCCCGAATAATCCCGGCAAACAACAAGCCGAGGAGAGTCCCATGGGCGCGCTACCGCAAGGGCGTTTCGTCACGCTGCCGGATGGCCTGCGACTGCACTACATCGAAGCGGGCGAGGGCGAGCCGGTGGTGTTCATCCACGGCAGTGGCCCTGGCGCCAGCGGCCATAGCAACTTCAAGCAGAACTACCCGGTATTCGCCAGCTTCGGCTACCGCGCCATCGTCCCGGACCTCCCGGGTTACGGCGCTTCCGACAAGCCGGAAACCACCTACAGCCTGGACTTCTTCGTCACCGCCCTGACCGGCCTACTGGACGCCCTGGACATTCAGCGCTGCGTGCTGGTGGGCAACTCCCTGGGGGGCGCCATCGCCATCAAGCTGGCGCTGGAGGCGCCCAAGCGAGTCAGTCGCCTGGTGCTGATGGCACCCGGCGGGTTGATGGAGAAGGAGCAGTACTACCTGCAAATGGAAGGCATCCAGAAAATGGGCGCGGCCTTCGCCAATGGCGAGCTGAACGATGCAGACGGCATGCGTCGCCTGCTCGGTCTGCAGCTCTACGATGCGTCGCTGATCAGCGACGAGACCGTCAACGAGCGGGTCGCCGTGGTGCAGCAGCAGCCTCGCTGCGTGCTCAGCACCATGCAGGTGCCGAACATGGCGGCACGCCTTTCCGAGCTGTCCTGCCCGATCCTCGGTTTCTGGGGTATGAACGACAAGTTCTGCCCATCCTCCGGTGCCCAGACCATGCTCGAGGCCTGTCGCAACATTCGTTTCGTGATGCTCAGCGAATGCGGCCACTGGGTGATGGTGGAGCACCGCGAACTGTTCAACCGTACCTGCCTGGACTTTCTCGCGGAGGGCCGGCCATGAGCGACGCACTGCACCGCCAATACGGCGAAGAGCTCTACCAGGCCCTGCAAGGCGGGCGCACGCTGGAGCCCCTGACCCACCGCTGGCCGGCGATCACCATCGACGACGCCTACCGGATTTCCCTGCACGCCATCGAGCGCCGGGTGGCGGCGGGCGATGCCATCGTCGGAAAGAAGATCGGCGTCACCTCTGCCGCCGTGCAGCGGATGCTCGATGTGCACCAGCCAGACTTCGGCTTCATCACCCGGGATATGTGGTTCGACCATGGCGCGGAGATTTCCCTGTCCGCCAACCGCCTGATCCAGCCGCGCGCCGAAGGCGAAATCGCCTTCAAGCTAAAGCGTGACCTCAAGGGGCCGGGCGTGACCGAGCAGGACGTGCTGGACGCCACCGAATGCGTGATGCCCTGTTTCGAGATCGTCGACTCGCGCATCCACGACTGGAACATCCGCATCCAGGACACCGTCGCCGACAACGCTTCCTGCGGGGTCTTCGTCCTCGGTCGCGAGCAGGTGGACCCGCGTGAGCTGGACCTGCCCAACCTGCGCATGACCGTATTCAAGAACGGTGCACAGGTCAGCGAGGGGCTGGGCTCGGCAGTACAGGGCAACCCACTCACGGCGGTAGCCTGGCTGGCCAACACCCTGGGTGAGCTGGGCATCCCCTTCCTGGCCGGCGAGATCATTCTCTCCGGCTCGCTGGTACCACTGGAGCCAGCGCGAGCTGGTGACCGATTCGAACTGACCATCGACGGCCTGGGCAGTGCCCGGTTGTCCTTCTGTGCCTGACTCCGGGGGAGTGGTGATGAGCAAGAAACTCAAGGCGGCCATTATCGGGCCGGGCAATATCGGTACCGACCTGCTGATCAAGATGCGTCGGTCGGAATGGATCGAACCGGTGTGGATGGTGGGCGTGGACCCGACCTCGGAGGGGCTCAAGCGCGCCGCCGAGTTCGGCCTGAAAACCACCGCCGAGGGTGTCGACGGCCTGCTGCCGCACGTGCTGGACGACGACATCCGTATTGCCTTCGACGCCACCTCGGCCTATGTGCATGCCGAGAACAGCCGCAAGCTCAATGAGCTGGGCGTGATCATGATCGATCTCACCCCAGCGGCCATCGGCCCGTATTGCGTGCCGCCGGTCAACCTCAAGGAGCACGCCGAGAAGCTGGCGCTCAACGTCAACATGGTCACCTGCGGCGGCCAGGCCACCATTCCCATGGTGGCGGCGGTGTCCCGCGTGCAGCCCGTGGAATATGGCGAAATCGTCGCCACGGTATCGTCCCGCTCGGTGGGGCCGGGTACCCGGCAGAACATCGACGAATTCACCCGCACCACCGCCGGTGCCGTGGAGATAATCGGCGGCGCCAGACGCGGCAAGGCCATCATCGTCATCAACCCGGCCGAGCCGCCCCTGATGATGCGCGACACCATCCATTGCCTGACCGAAGGCGAGCCTAACCAGGCGGAAATCCGCACCTCGGTGCTGCACATGGTCAAGGAAGTGCAGCGCTATGTGCCGGGCTACAAGTTGATCAACGGCCCGGTGTTCGACGGCCGCAAGGTGTCGATCTTCATCGAGGTCGAAGGCCTGGGCGACTTCCTGCCCAAGTCCGCCGGCAACCTGGACATCATGACCGCCGCCGGCCTGCGCACCGCCGAGATGTTCGCCGAAGAAGCCCACAAGGGCGCCCTGCAACTGCCCGTCCGTTGAGTGGAGATACCCCATGAACCTGCAAGGTAAGCACGTGCGCCTGCACGACATGAGCCTGCGCGACGGCATGCATGCCAAGCGCCATCAGATCAGCCTGGACGAGATGGTCGCCGTGGCCACCGGCCTCGATGCAGCCGGCGTGCCGCTGATCGAGATCACCCATGGCGATGGCCTGGGCGGATCGTCGTTGAACTACGGCTTTCCGGCGCACAGCGACGAGGAATACTTCGATGCGGTGATTCCCAAGCTCAAGCAGGCGAAGGTTTCCGCGCTGCTGCTGCCGGGCATCGGCACCGTCGACCACCTGAAAATGGCCCATGATCTCGGCGTTTCCACCATCCGCGTCGCCACCCACTGCACCGAGGCGGACGTCTCCGGCCAGCACATTGGCATGGCCGCGAAGATGGGCCTGGACACCGTCGGCTTCCTGATGATGGCGCACATGGTCAGTGCCGAAAAACTGCTGGAGCAGGCGAAGCTGATGGAGAGCTACGGCGCCAACTGCATCTACTGCACCGACTCGGCGGGCTACATGCTGCCCGATGAAGTGACTGAGAAGATCGCCGTGTTGCGTAACGGGCTGAATGCCGGCACCGAAGTCGGTTTCCACGGCCACCACAACATGGGCATGGCCATCGCCAACTCCCTGGCCGCCATCGAGGCGGGTGCCGCGCGCATCGACGGCTCGGTTGCGGGCCTGGGTGCCGGTGCCGGCAACACCCCGCTGGAGGTGTTCGTGGCGGTGCTCGAGCGCATGGGCGTGGCTACCGGCATCGACCTCTACAAGATCATGGACGTGGCCGAGGATCTGGTGGTGCCGATGATGGACCAGCCGATCCGCGTCGACCGCGATGCCCTGACCCTGGGTTATGCCGGGGTTTACAGCTCCTTCCTGCTGTTCGCCAAGCGCGCCGAGAAGAAGTACGGCATCCAGGCCCGCGAATTGCTGGTGGAACTGGGCCGTCGCGGGACGGTGGGCGGGCAGGAAGACATGATCGAAGACCTGGCGTTGACCCTGTCGCGCCAGCGCGAGGTGTTGCCGACCTGAGGTCTGGCAGTGAGCAGCGTTTCGCTTCCCTCACCCCAACCCTCTCCCTGAGGGAGAGGGAGCACTCTGTGTGGAGTCTGGGCCGCGAGTCACCCCTCGCCCGCCGGGAGAGGGGCCGGGGGGAGTCTGGCCTCGCGCGACTACTCACACCCGATTTCCACTCCCCCTTCTCCGCGCCTGCGCCAGCAGTGCCGGTGCGATCTCCTCCAGCGGCAGCACCTCTTCCGCCGCACCGATTTCCGCAGCTTCCCGGGGCATGCCATACACGACGCAGCTGGCCTCATCCTGGGCCAGGGTGTAGCCGCCGGACTCGCGGATTTCCAACAGGCCACGGGCGCCGTCCTTGCCCATGCCGGTGAGCAGGGCGGCGATCAGGTTGCGGCCGGCGCAGCGGGCGGCGCTGTTGAACATCACATCCACGGCCGGACGGTGGCCGTTGACCGGCGGTGCGTCCGACAGTCGCGCGACATAGTTGGCGCCGGAGCGGGTCACTTCCATGTGCAGGCCGCCAGGGGCGAGGAGGGCGGTGCCAGGGAGGATTCGGTCGCCGTCGCGGGCTTCGCTGACGCTGATGCGGCAGAGCTTGTCCAGGCGCGCGGCGAAGGAGCGGGTGAAGCCCGCGGGCATGTGCTGGGTGATGACCACACCGGGGCTGTCCGCCGGCAGGCCCAGCAGCACGTCCTTGATGGCCTCGGTGCCGCCGGTGGAGGCGCCGATGGCGATCAGTTTTTCGGTGCCGATGATGGGCAGGCCGCGCTCTGCCGGACGTTCCGCGGCAATTCGGCGGATCATCCGCGCGCGCGCGGCCACCTTTAGCTTGGCGCGAATCTCTTCGGCATAGGCCTGCATCCCGTCGGCGATGCCCAACTTCGGCTTGGCGACGAAGTCGATGGCGCCCAGTTCCAGGGCCCGCAGGGTGGCTTCGGAACCGCGCTCGGTGAGGGAGGAAATCATCACCACGGGCGTCGGCCGGCCCTTCATCAGTTTGTCGAGGAAGGTCAGGCCGTCCATGCGCGGCATTTCGACGTCCAGGGTGATGACGTCCGGCGCGTGCTGCTTGATCAGGTCGCGGGCCACATAGGCGTCGGGCGCCACGCCCACCAGTTGCAGTTCGTGGTCGGCACGGACGATCTCGCTGAGCAGGCTGCGGATGAGCGCCGAGTCATCCACCACCAGTACCTTGATGGGCACGTGTTCACTCCTTGAACAGGTCGTAGGGCCCCAGCGCCTCCCCGCGCTTGAGGTAGAGGATGTACTCCAGCTCGCGCTGCAGGATGGTGTCGTTGTGCAGGCACTTGAGCTTCTTCACCAGCACCTTGCCGCTGGATGGGAATACGTAAACCTTGCGCGCCTCGGCGCCCATCACGTCCTCGGCCAGCAGGGGAATGCCTTCGGTATCCAGGTAGCTGTGGACGAACTCCACGGTGCGCAGGGTGGTGTCGACCCGCAGCAGGTCGTTGGGCAGGTTGCCGGCGCCGAAGACCTTGGCTTCCAACTGGTGGCGGCGGGCGCCCTGACGCAGCAGCTCTTCGCTGAGCTGCTCCATGATGCGCACGCCGTGATGCGTCGACGCGCTTGCCAGGCCGCTGCCGGGGCCGGGCTCGGGCAGCAGGAACTGGTTCATGCCGCCGATGCCGCGCTGGCTGTCGAACAGGCAGACCGCCACACAGCTGCCAAGCACCGAGACCAGCACCTGGTCTTCAGTGGTGGCGTAGTACTCGCCGGGCAGTAGCTTGACGGCCGGCAACTGGTGGTCCGGGTCGAAATAGCGGGTGGCGGCGATGGCGCCTGCGGTTTCACCTTTCATGTCGGGACTCCCGGCACGGGCTGGTAGACGGTGCGGCTGACCAGCTTCACCACATGGTTGGCCTGCACGAAGCTTTCCGAATGACCGGCGAAGAACAGGCCGTCGGACCTGAGCAGGCGCACCATGCGTTCCAGCAGGCGCACCTGGGTGGGCTTATCGAAATAGATCATCACGTTGCGACAGAAGATGGCGTCCAGCCCGCCGCTGAGGTGCCAGTCGGCATCCAGCAGGTTGATGCGGCGAAACTCCACCATCTGCCGCAGCTCCGGCACGACGCGCGCCAGGCCAGCGTTGGCGCCGGTGCCGCGCTGGAAATAGCGCTTCTTCAATGCCGGGTCCAACTGCTCGATGCGTTCCAGCGGGTAGACGCCACGGCGCGCGATTTCCAGCACGCCGGTGTCGATGTCGGAGGCAATGATCTGCAGGCGCAGGGCCCGCTCGCCCAGGGCCTGGTGCAGGGCGATGGCCATGGAGTAGGGCTCTTCCCCGGTGCTGGAGGCGGCTGACCAGAAACGCATGGCCTGGCCTCGGTGCTGGTGTTCGCGCGCCAGGGTGGTGAGCTGGTCGAAGTGGTGGCGTTCGCGGAAGAACGCGGTGATGTTGGTGGTCAGCGCGTTGATGAAGGGTTGCCATTCCTCGGGATGCTGGTCGAGGTAGGCGAGGTAGCTGGAAAAGTTGCGCAGTTCCAGTTGGCGCAGGCGACGTGTCAGTCGGCTGTAGACCATCTGCTGCTTGCTGGTGGCCAGGCTGATGCCCGCGCGGCGATAGAGCCGCTCGCGCACCTGCTCGAAGTCGTGATCGTTGTAGCCGAACTCGTGTTCGCCAAGTACCAGCGCGTTCATCGCTTCACCTCGAAAGCCCCGGCGCAAGCGCCGGGGTTATGGCCTGGGACTAGAATTCTTCCCATTCCTCTTCCTTGCTTCGCCCAACGCGGCCGGCCGTGCGCTGCGGCCTCGCGGGCGACTTGTGCCGAGTGGCTCCGCGAGCCGCGGCGGGCTGACCGGCATGGGCTGGGTCCAGTTTGAACACCGCCACCGACTGGGCCATCAGCCCGGCCTGTTCCTGCAGGGCTTCGGCGGCCGCGGCGGCCTCTTCCACCAGGGCGGCGTTCTGCTGGGTCATCTCGTCCATCTGGTTGACCGCGCCGTTGACCTCCTCGATGCCCCGGCTCTGCTCGGCGGATGCGGCGGCGATCTCCGCCATGATGTCGGTGACTCGCTTGATGGCGATCACGATGTCGCTCATGGTCTGGCCCGCCTGGGCCACCAGGGTGTTGCCGTTCTCCACCTTGCTCACCGAGTCGGAAATCAGCGTCTTGATCTCCTTGGCTGCCGCCGCCGAGCGTTGTGCCAGGGTGCGTACCTCGGCCGCCACCACGGCGAAACCGCGGCCCTGCTCACCGGCGCGGGCGGCTTCCACCGCAGCGTTGAGGGCGAGGATGTTGGTCTGGAAGGCGATGCCGTCGATGACCCCGATGATGTCGGCGATTTTTCGCGCCGACTCGTTGATGGCGGTCATGGTGCTGACCACCCTCTGCACCACGTTGCCGCCTTCGGTGGCTACTTCCGAGGCGTTTACCGCCAGGGAGTTGGCCTGGCGTGCGTTCTCGGCGTTGAGTTTCACCGTGCTGGTCAGTTCCTCCATGCTGGAGGCGGTTTCTTCCAGGCTGGAAGCCTGTTGCTCGGTGCGGGTGGACAGCTCGGCGTTGCCGCTGGAGATTTCTCCGGCGGCGGTGTTGATGGTGTCGGCGGCTTCGCGGATCTGCCCGAGCATGCGCGACAGGCTCTGCGCGGTTTCGTTGGAGTAGTCCTTGAGTTCGCCGAACGTGCCCTGGTAGTCGGCGTCGATGCTCTGCGAAAGATCACCCTTGGCCAGGGCGCCGAGCATCCGCGAGACGTCCTTGAGGCCCTTGTCGGCGGTGTCTACCAACTGATTGAGGCCGGTCGCCAGGTTGAGGATGAAGCCAGTCTTGCCCTCTTCGTTGATGCGTTTGGAGAAGTCGCCATTGGCGGCGGCACCAACCAGCCCGGCCACTTCGCGCTCGACGTTCACTTCCAGGGTGCGGTCGGCCCATTCCACCACCGAGCCGAGACGCTCGCCGGTGTCGCTGATGACCGGGTTGGCGACCAGGCCAAAGGTGCGTCCGCCAACCTCGATCTGCGCACGGAAGGTGCTGGTGAAGGTGGCGAGCAGGCGCTTCTGGTGTTCGGGGTTCTTGTGGAACTGGTCGATCGAACCGCCCAGCAACTTGCTCACCGAGAAGCCAGGCAAGGCCTTGCGCAGGTCGGCCTCGGCGTTCTGCAGCATGCTGGTGACCGTCTTGTTCATGTAAATGATGTTGCGCTCGCCGTCGGCGATCATCACGTTGGTGCTGCAGTTGTCCAGGGCGCTCTTGATACGGATGTTCTCGCTGGCGGCCTGGGCAGCGCTGCGCAACTGGTCGCGGACCTTGTCGATGGCCTGGGTGATCTGCGCCTTCTTGCCGGGCAGGCGGTCCATATCCTGGCTGAAGTCGCCATCACCATAGGCGGTGACCACGCGCACCACTTGCATCTTCACCGCGATATGGGCGGCCACCAGATCATTGACGCCTTTGGCGATGCGCGCCTGGGTGCCGCTGAACTGTTCCACCGGGATGACTTCGTCGATCCAGCCGTCGCTATGCTGACGGGTCATTTCCACCAGGGCCTTGTCCAGCGCCTCGGTCTGGGTGGTTTCCGTCTGTTGCTGGCGGAGGCCTTTCTGCAGGCGGGCGAGGCTGTCGTAGACCGGGGCCCAGATCGGGTCATCGCCGGCGCCGATCGATTGGTCGAGGTTCCCGTCGGCCAGGCCTTGGATCAGGCCGGCCAGGTGCTGCGCGCGAAGCTGTGCTTGTGCTTTTCCGTTGAACAGACCCATGGATTATCCCCTTGCGTGTCAGGCTGCGGCTGCTTCGACCAGGGCCATTTCGCGGCTGGTCATCAGCTTCTCGATATCCACCAGGATCAACATCCGCTCGGCCGCGGTGGCAAGGCCCAGCAGGTATTCCGTATCGAAACTGGCGCCGAACTCCGGCGGTGGCTTGATCTCCTCACCCGACAGGGCGATCACGTCGGACACTGAATCCACCACCACGCCGACGATGCGCCGGCCGATGTTGAGGATGATCACCACGGTGAACGGGTCGTAGGTGACGTCGGCCAGGTTGAACTTGATCCGCAGGTCGACGATGGGAACGATGGCGCCGCGCAGATTGATCACGCCCTTGATGAAGGCCGGGCTGTTGGCGATGGCGGTCACTTGGTCATAGCCGCGAATTTCCTGCACCCGGAGTATGTCGATGGCGTACTCCTCGCGGCCGAGGGTGAAGGTCAGGTACTCCTGGGCCGGCTGTCCGGCCTGTTCCGCACTAGGTGAGTTCATGCAGCACCGCTCCTTGTTGTAGGGCCAGGCCCGGCAGGGCGTCGACATCCAGGATCAGGGCGACGCTGCCGTCGCCCATGATGGTGGCGCCGGCGATGCCTTCGATCCGGCGGAAGTTCTGTTCCAGACTCTTGATCACCACCTGCTGCTGGCCCACCAGGTCATCCACCAGCAGGGCGAAGGGGCGCCCGTCGGCTTCGAGGATGACCACGATGGACTGCTCGGCCGGCAGCGGCGGGGTGGATTCGCCCAGCAGGTCGTGCAGCGAGAGCAGCGGCAGGTACTCGCCACGCACGCGGATCACCGCGCCTTCCTGGCCCCCCAGGCCACGGATGTCCGCCGCCTTGGGCTGCAGCGATTCGACGATGTAGGTCAGCGGAATCACGTAGTGGGTGCGCGCCACGGCGACGATCAGGCCGTCGAGGATGGCCAGCGTCAGCGGCAGGCGGATGCTGATGCGGGTGCCCAGGCCCGCGGCCGAGTCGATGTCGATACGCCCGCCCATGGCCTGGATGTTGCGCTTGACCACGTCCATGCCGACGCCGCGCCCGGAGAGGTCGGTGACCACTTCGGCGGTGGAGAAGCCGGGCATGAAGATCAATGACCAGACCTCGGCGTCGCTCATGCCCTCATGCACCGCCAGGTTCTTCTCGCGGGCCTTGGCGAGGATGCGCTCACGGTCCAGGCCACGGCCGTCATCGCTGATCTGGACGACGATGCTGCCGCCCTGGTGGAAGGCCCCCAGGCGCACGGTACCGCTGGCCGGCTTGCCGGCGGCCAGACGCGCCTCGGGCAACTCGATACCGTGGTCGATGCTGTTGCGCACGATGTGGGTGAGCGGGTCGCTGAGGCGCTCGATCACGCCCTTGTCCAGCTCGGTGTGCTCCCCCTGCAGCACCAGCTCAACCTGCTTGCCGAGCCGCGCCGAGGTGTCGCGCACCAGGCGCGGGAAGCGGCTGAAGATGAAGCTGATGGGCAACATGCGGATCGACATCACCGATTCCTGCAGGTCGCGGGTGTTGTGCTCCAGTTGCGCCAGGGCCTGGTGAATACGTTCGTGGACGCTCGGGTCCAGCGCGCCGCCGAGCTGGCCGAGCATGGCCTGGGTGATGACCAGCTCGCCTACCAGGTTGATCAGGCTGTCGATCTTCTCGACGCTGACGCGGATGGAGCTGGATTCGCCTTCAGCGGCTGCCGGTTTGCTGGTGGCCGGCATTGCCGCTGGTACTGGCTTGGGCGGTTCAGCGGCGACCTGGACCGGCGCGCCGGGGGCGTCATCGAAGAAACCGAATTCGCTGGATTCGGCCTGGGCGGGCGTACCGGGCGCATCGTCGAAGAAGCCGAAGTCGTCGCCGGCGTCCACCTCCGGCACTTCATCGAAGAAGCCGAAGCTCGCCTCTTCACGGGCAGCCGGTGCGGCCTCCAGCAACTCGCGCAGGCGGGCGACTGTCTCTGCCACCGGCACACTCGGGTCCGGGCGCTGCTGGCGATGGGCGTCCAGCAGGCGCATCAGCACATCACGGGCCTGCAGGAAGAGGTCGACCATCTCGCCGTGCAGGGCAATCTGTCCGCTGCGAATGCGGTCGAGCAGGGTTTCTAGCTCGTGGGTCACGGCGGTCAGGTCATCGAAACCGAACATGCCGGCCGAGCCCTTGATGGAGTGGGCGGCGCGGAAGATGCCGTTGAGCGCTTCCGCGTCAGGCTGCTGCAGGTCGAGACCGAGCAGCAGCAGTTCGAGGCTGGCCAGGTGCTCTTCGGTTTCCTCGAAGAACACCTGGAGGAATTGATTCATCCCGTCGCTCATGGGAAGCGCCTTGTGCAGGGGTCAGGGGAGGACCTTGCGGGTGACTTCCAGCAGTTTCGGCGGATCGAAGGGCTTGACCAGCCAACCAGTGGCGCCGGCGGACTTGCCTTGCTGCTTCATGGTGTCGCTGGATTCGGTGGTCAGCATCAGGATGGGGGTGGCGCGGTAGCCGGGCAGCCCTCGCAGGCTGCGGATCAGGCTCAGCCCGTCCATGTTGGGCATGTTCTGGTCGGTGAATACCAGGTTGTAGGCCTTGCTCTGTGCCTTGCCGAGGCCATCCTTGCCATCGACCGCCTCGTCCACGAGGTACCCAGCGGCCTTGAGGGTGAAGCTCAGCATCTGCCTTATGGATGCCGAATCGTCGACTATCAGGATCTGCTTGCTCATCAGTGCCGCTCTCCATGCCGCTTTTTTCTGTTTTTTAGGGGCACCTTCGTCGCCCTTGGCGAATGAATTTGTCCCTACAAGCTGTTGCATCCGTTTGCTAGCTGGTGGCCATGGTTAGGTGTAGATGGGCGCCTATCGAGCGTCCAGCCACGGGCGTCAGCCATTCATCGCGCGGATGAGCGGCAAATGGCTGAGGGCTATCGACTCAGAAAAGCTCCACCTCTCCCACATTGACACTGCTCTGGCTCACGGGGTTGGCGACCGGTTTCCTCAATTCGGCGGTCTCCTCTTCGACCCGTTCCGCCCAGTGCTCCGGCGCCACCGCGTGCAGCGCGCCGAGACCTGTAGCGAAACTGCCGAGCTTGGCGAAGTGCTTGCGCATTTGCCCGATCAACTGACTGCTCATGTCCTGGAATTGCAGGGCGGTAATGGCCTGGTCGACACCCGCGCCCACTTCCAGGGAGATTCGGTCCAGCTCCTGGATCACCTTGAGGGTGTGGCGGTTCATGCCTTCCAGGTCTTCCAGCATGTGATGCAGTTGCTGCTTGGATTCCAGGGCGATGCCCATGTCCTTGTCCGCCAGTTGGGCAATGGCCGACTCGGCATCCTGTATTTCGCGGTAGACCACATCCACATGCTCGCGAATCTGTTCGGAAAACCCGGTGGAACGGGTGGACAGGGCACGTACCTCGTCGGCCACCACGGCGAAACCCCGACCGCTTTCGCCAGCGCGGGCGGCCTCGATGGCGGCATTCAGCGCCAGCAGGTTGGTCTGCTTGGCGATGGCGTCCATATCGTGTGTGGATTTCAGGATATCGGCGATTTTCTGCGTCACCCGGTCCATGCGCTTGACCAGCTCCTGGGAGGTCTGGCTGGTTTCCAGCGTGGCCTCGACGAACAGGCCAAGGGTGTTGCGAGTGGTGGCGATGAACTCCTGGAAGTTCATGCCGTCGTCGGCACCTTGCTGGTTGCCATAGCGTTCGATCAGGGAGTGGGAGTGCGTACGCTGCTGGTCGATGCGCGCGGCCAGGCCGTGGAAGCTGTCGCCGAGGCGACCGATGGCATCCAGCAGCAGGCAATCGACCTGCCCGGCATGGGCCTGCAGGGTACCGAGCTGCTCATCCAGCGCATCCTGCGTTTGCTGCCAGTCGGGTGTCGCCACCACCGGTTGCGCATTGGCCTGCGCCGCATGGACGCGTGCTTCCCGCTGCAGCCAGACCAGCAACAGGCTGGCCAGCCAGCCACCGGCGAAGGCCAGCCAAACCGGCAGGCCGACGGCGACCATGCCGGCGCAGGCCAGCCAGATCAGGGAATGCAGGGCCAGGCCCTTGATGGGGTTGGCGGACGACGGATGCGACATGGAGCACTCCCTTGCCAGGATGGTTGAACCGAAATGCGGCTTTATGAAAGCCATCGGCAACGCTGGATAAAGCTAGAGGGTCGCAGCGTGCTGTCAAATGGCTACCCGTTGGTTGCCTGCGCCATTCATCCGGCTGTTTCTGCCTCCTCCGGCAGGCTCAGGTAGCGATGGGCACCGCAGCGCAGGCAGCGCTGGCAGATCATGGGCACGGCGCCCACTTCGGTACGAAACCCCTCGGTCCATTGGCAACCGAGCACAAAGCAACGAATTCGCATGGCTCCTCCCCGGGGATCACCCCTGGTTCGATCCGGCAGTAGTGGATGGAACTGCACGTGCCTTGTTCTTGTTGGAGGCATGGGTCGCCGCGAGCATCGGCCGCCCGCGCTAGAACCCACAACCTAAAGGGGCGAACGGTGGCACCGTTGGTCGGGGCGGGATGCTGCGGCAGGCGGGCAGATCCAGGGCAATCCCTGTCAGGGCACACACCCTGTGACGATCGAACTGCCTGATTTACAGGATGAAGTCGGATTGTCAGTAGCTGGCTACATCCGCGATGTCCCCTCATAGGGGGCCGTAGGCAATTCCACCCATCAGACGTGTGACAGATATCCCCTGTGCGCATGAACCTGCTCCTCGCGCAGCAGTCATACACCGGCCTTGATCCATCAACCTTCTCTACAAGCCCATTCATGCGCCCAATCGTCAGAACCCTTCGCTTGCTCCCTCTGTTCCCCGCCGCCCTGATCTCCCTGCTCGCCAACCCGGTCCATGCCGGCGATGAGCGTCAGTTGCTGGCGGCTATCAACGACTACCGCACTCACAACCAGCGCTGCGGTTGGCGCAGCGTCCAGGCCACGTCGCCGCTGGTGTTGAAATCGAACCTGGCCTTGCCGGTGGGCTACTCGGGTGAATTGCGGCGTAGGTTGCGTGAGGCCGGGTATCAGGCCGGAGAGGTGCGCAGCATCAGTCTGTCGCGGGCGCGAGATGCTCGGGCGGCCTTCAACATGCTTCGCGACGATTATTGCGCGGACCTGCTCGACAGCCAGGTTTCCGATATCGGCATCAGTCGCAACGGCAACCAATGGCGCCTGGTGCTCTCGCGGCCGCTGGCCAGTGCCCAGTTGGGGGATGCCCGTTCGGCCGGGCAGGCATTGCTGGCCCAGGTCAACGCCGCGCGGGCCAAGCCGCGCCAGTGCGGTAGCAAGCGCTTCGGTGCCGCCCGCGCTCTGACCTGGAGCACCGCGCTGGGCAAGGCCGCCCAACAGCACAGCCGCTCCATGGCCAACCGCGACTACTTCTCCCACAACGGCCCCGATGGCGATTCGCCCTTCGATCGTGCCCGCGCGGCGGGTTTCAAGGGACGACAGGTCGGCGAAAACATTGCCGCCGGCCAGGGTTCACCCCGCGCGGCCATGGACAGCTGGCTGGCCAGCCCCGGCCATTGCGCCAACCTGATGAACCCCAGGTTCACCCAGGTCGGCGCCGCCTATGCCTCGCAGACCCACAGCGAGAACGGTATTTACTGGACCATGATGTTCGGCGCGCCCTGAGTCCGCAGGACGGGTATCGCTGCCCGTCCATCCTGTGAGCCCCAGTGCTGCCCGTCCGCCAAAGGCATTTTCCGCCAACTCGACTCATCCCGCGTTGCTTGGGCTTTCGGGCAGGGCGGGAATCTGCAGCAACACGAAATCGCCCTGACTGGCCGAGGCCTCTTTGACGGGCGGGGCTTTTCCTGCGCCTAGATAAAGAATAATGTAGAGCTAGAGACATATTTTGTTAGATACCCTACATGAAAGATTGGCTCTCTCTCGTTCTTACCCTCCCCACTGCCAATGCCACTGCGCGCATGCGCGCCTGGCGGGCGCTGAAGGCCTGTGGCGCAGCGGTGCTCCGAGACGGGGTGTATCTGCTACCAGACAGCGACGTCTGCCGCACGGCGCTGGCCGCCATCGAACGCGACATCCTTTCGATCCAGGGCACCGCCTACCTGCTGCCCATCCACGATCCCCAGGGCGATCGCTTCATCCCGCTGTTCGATCGAGCCGAGGACTACGCGGCGCTGCGCGCCGAGATCGAGGTCTGTCGCGGCCAACTGACAGCCGAGAACGCGCTGGCCTCTGCCAGGCAGATCCGCAAGCTGCGCAAGTCCTTCACCCAGCTTGCAGCCATCGACTTTTTCCCGGGTCGAGCCGGCCAGGATGTCGACGTGGCGCTGCAAGGCCTGGAAACCGCCCTGAGCCGTGCCCTGTCGGCAGATGAGCCCTGTAGCCATGACCAGCCCATTCCCGTTCTCAGGCGACGGGACTACCAGGGCCGCCTCTGGGCCACGCGAAAGCGTCCGTGGGTCGACCGTCTGGCCAGCGCCTGGCTCATCCGTCGTTACATCGACGACGACGCTCGAATCCTCTGGCTGGACTCACCTCATGATTGCCCGGCGGATGCCCTCGGTTTCGATTTTGATGGCGCCACCTTCAGCCACGTCGGCAACCGCGTCACCTTCGAGACCCTGCAAGCCAGTTTCGAGCTGAACGCACCGTCCCTGGGAAAAGTCGCCGCCCTGGTGCACTACCTGGACGTAGGCGGTGTTCAGCCGGTAGAAGCGGCGGGTATTGAGCGGGTTCTGGCCGGCCTGCGGGAAAGCATCTCGGATGATGATCAGCTCCTGACCGCAGCCAGCGCCATTTTCGATGGCCTGCTGACTGCCTTTGCCAATGAAGAGAAAAACGATGAGTGAAACCAGCATGCGCGCCGACGAACAGTCGCCATCCGGTGCCCGTCCCGTAGGCCTGTTCCAGGCTTTCCTGTTCTGGCTCAAGCTTGGGTTCATCAGCTTCGGCGGGCCCGCCGGGCAGATTTCGATCATGCACCAGGAGCTGGTGGAGCGGAGGCGCTGGATCAGCGAGCGACGCTTTCTCCACGCCCTGAACTACTGCATGTTGCTGCCGGGGCCGGAGGCCCAGCAGCTCGCGACCTATATCGGCTGGCTGATGCACCGTACCTGGGGAGGTGTCATTGCCGGCGCGCTTTTCGTATTGCCGTCGCTGTTCATCCTCATCGCGCTGTCCTGGGTCTACATCGCCTTTGGTGAGGTGCCGGTCGTAGCCGGATTGTTCTACGGCATCAAGCCGGCAGTCACTGCCATCGTGGTCCAGGCCGCCCACCGCATTGGCTCGCGCGCCTTGAAGAACAATTGGTTGTGGGGTATCGCCGCTGCTTCCTTCATCGCCATCTTCGCCCTGAATGTCCCGTTTCCCCTGATCGTGCTGGGCGCGGCACTGATCGGGTACGTGGGTGGACGCCTCTTCCCGGACAAGTTCGCGCTGGGCGGTGGCCATGCTGCGGCGAAAGCCACCTATGGGCCGGCGCTGATCGATGACGACACACCCACGCCCGAGCATGCGCGCTTTCGCTGGCCTCGCTTGCTGGCACTGGCGGTCATCGGCGGCGTGCTCTGGCTGCTGCCCATGGGCCTGCTGACGGCTGCCTTCGGCTGGCACGGCACGCTCACCCAGATGGGCTGGTTCTTCACCAAGGCGGCGCTGCTTACCTTCGGTGGCGCCTATGCGGTGTTGCCCTATGTCTATCAAGGTGCGGTGGGCCACTACGGCTGGCTCACCCCGACGCAAATGATCGACGGCCTGGCCCTGGGGGAAACCACGCCGGGTCCGCTGATCATGGTCGTCGCCTTCGTCGGTTTCGTGGGGGCCTACGTGAACCCGATGTTCGGCGCCGACCAGGCCTTTCTGGCCGGCGCCGTGGCCGCCACCCTGGTCACATGGTTCACTTTCCTGCCGTCATTCCTGTTCATCCTCGCGGGCGGCCCGTTGGTGGAATCCACCCATGGCGAGCTTAAATTCACTGCCCCGCTCACCGGCATCACCGCCGCCGTGGTGGGGGTGATCCTCAACCTGGCCCTCTTCTTCGGCTACCACGTGCTCTGGCCACAAGGCTTCGACGGTCGCTTCGATTGGCCGTCGGCGCTGATCGCCGTGGCCGCGGCGATGGCACTGTTCCGATTCAAACGAGGCGTCATCCCGGTGTTGCTGGCCTGTGCCCTGATTGGGTTGCTGGTGCACCTGTTGCGTACCTGAGAGGTGTGAGATGAGCCGGATCACGAGTTGCGAACTGATGGAGTGGCAAGCAGCAGGACGCAATTTCACTCTGCTGGATGTGCGCCGCGAAGCGGCACGCGAGGCTGACGCGGCGGCAATCCCTGGCGCGCGCTGGCTCGATCCCGAGTCGGTGTTTACCTGGAAGAATTCGGTACCACGGGACAGGCCCGTGGTGCTCTATTGCGCCCATGGCCACGAAATCAGCCAGGGTATCGCCGCCACGCTGGACGCCATGGGGCTCGATGCGCGCTACCTGATCGATGGCTTTTCCGGCTGGCGTGAAGCCGGCCGGCCCACCCGGAGCCTGTAGACGCAGGCGGGAGGTGCTCCATGAAATGGGTTACCCGTGAACGTCCGAAGATCGACCGTATCGCCTGCCCCTGGCTCATCCAGCGTTTCATCGATCCGCAGCCGGAGTTTCTCTATGTTCCGGCCACCGAAGTGCTGCGCGTGGCCACCGAGCAGGATGCGGCCCCCTACGACATCCCCGGCGTCGAACTCAGCCACGACGGCGAGCTATGCAGCTTCGACGCCTTTCTGAAGAAGTACGGACTGGATGACCCCGCCCTGCGCCAACTGGCGGAGATCGTCCGTGGCGCCGACACCGCACGCCTTGGCCTTACGCCGCAGTCGGCGGGCCTGTACGCCATCTCACTGGGCCTGTCGCACAACTTCACCCATGACCACGAGATGCTGCAGCACGGCCTGATCCTCTATGACGCGCTTTACGCCTGGTGCAAGGACTGCCAGACCGAAACCCATGACTGGCCGCCCCAGAGGTGAGGCGGCCAGCCCGGCTCGATGGGCGGTGACTCAATGGGTATGGTAATCGGGGCCGATCGTCCGACGGGTCTCCAGTCATGCCGGGATCTCGACCACCTGGCACAGCGCTGACGGGGCCACAATTGGCCCTGTCTCCACTGCTGCTATACAGGATCGAAAAACACGGGGAGGGCCGCTCATGCAACTGGCGACTGTCTGGGGGAAGTACATATTGGAGCGGGATACGGATGCCATCGCGCCTACCGAGTCGTTCAACCTGCTCCGCTGGTTCTCGATCATCAGCCTGGTGATCATCAGCTCTGTCGCCGTGGGACTCGGGCTCATCGCCACGCGCTTCGTGGTCAATGAGAGCCTGGCGCGCGACGCCCTCCTGACCGCGCAGTTCATCCAGACCCTCGCCGCTGGCGAAGTCCGGCATCACCGTCTGCCAGGCATGGACATGGGCGAGCTGCTGCTTCTCCAGGACGCCGCTGGACTGTCGGCGGACGAGCGACACCGACGGGAACGCGCTCGTTCCGAGTTTCTCGAACACCTTTCCCACTTGCCGGACGTCTTGCTGGCCACCATTTACTCCCCTGACCACGTTGTCGTCTGGTCGACCAACCCCGCCCTGATCGGCCAGCGTGTCGAGGGTGAGGAAGAAATGGAGAAGGCCTTCAGTTCGGCGACCGAAGTTTCAGCGGAAATCACCGAGGTCGGGGAAAAGCGCGTCGAGCAGCAGTTCCTGCGGCCGCCCAAGAACTTCTTCATCGAGAACTACATCCCGCTGACCGATGGCAGGGGCAAGGTTCTGTCCATGGTCGAGATCTACAAGGAGCCCGTGGACCTGATCGAGCGGGTGAACCGAGGCTACAGGATGATCTGGCTGGCTACCGCAGTCGGTGGCCTGCTGATCTACTTCGGCCTGTTCTGGATTGTGCGGCGTGCCTCGCGGCTGCTGGCCTCGCAGCAGAACCAGCTGGTAGCCAACCGGACTTATGTGGGCCTTGGGGAAATGTCTTCGGCTGTTGCCCATAGCCTGCGCAACCCCCTGGCCTCGATCCGCTCCAGCGCCGAACTGGCCCAGGAGCTGGAAGGCCCGGATTTGCAGAAGTGCGTGCGCGACATCATCAGCCAGGTTGATCGTATGTCCGCCTGGGTTCGTGAGCTTCTTCTCTGCCTGCGCCCCCTGCACGGTGAGTCGCAACAGGTTGAGCCGGTCGAAATCATGAAAGAAACCCTGGAGCATTTCGGAGCGCAACTGGCGAAGGCGAACATCCAGGTTGAGATGAGCAATGACTCTCCACCCAAGGTGGTCAGCCACCACATGCTGCTCTCCCAGGTGCTGAACAGCGTCGTCGCCAATGCCATCGAGGCGATGCAAAAGGGCGGCAAGCTCAAGGTCGGTATCGAGACGGACGTTACAGGTCGGTGGCTCTTCATGAGCATCAGCGACACCGGCCAGGGCATGTCGCGTCAGCAGGAAGCGATGGCTTTCAAGTCCTTCTACACCACCAAACAAGGTGGGCTGGGGATTGGCTTGATCATGGTGAAACAGATCATGGAGCGCTTTGGGGGGCGAGCCAGTCTGACCAGTCGCGAGAACGAAGGCACCAGCGTCCGCCTCTGCTTCAAGGTTGCTGAGCCGGACCCAGAACACGTGCAACCGTAGCGACCGCTTCTACAAGGTAGCGATGCGCACCAACTGCAGAATGACCAGGTGTACCGGGTAAAAGATGTAGCCCCAACGTCGCACCGGCCACACGTTGAATCCCGTGGATTGCCGCAGCAACCACAGGCCGAACAAGGGCGCGACGAACGCGGTGGCTAGCACCAGGATCGGATAGAGCTGGTAGCTGGCCACTCCACTCAGCAGGTGGTCACGCGCATTCATCAGCACACACAGTGCGGCCGGCAGCAGCCACAACAGCCCGGGCTGTCTGATCGCTACCAGCAAAGCAGCGGGCACCAGCGCGCCGATGAAGCCGTACATCAACGGGCCATCGAGGACGAACGCTAGCGCAGCTGCGGCCAGCGCCATTACGCAGGCCTCGCGTGTCTGATGATGGACGCCCCAGGCAATCACCAGTCCCAGTAACAGCGTTGGCAGCACGTTGAGTGACGTGGTTCCGTAGAAATAGCTGCGGTAAGGCACTTCGGACAGCGCCGCAAAAAGCAGCAGCCAGCCTAGATAGCGGGCATTCTCGGCGGTGAACACATCACCAACACGGGATCGCGCCACGTTGGCGGCAATGGCCAGGCAGAAGAAAGGAAAGGCAATTCGCCCGGGCACATACAGGCCATTGGCCTCCGGCCATATGTAACGCAGGTGATCCATCACCATGGTCAGCATTGCCAGCCACTTTATGAGGTCCAGGCTGCCGTTTCGGATCGATGACGGGGAGGGTACCTGCTCAGCCGCCATCGTTTTATCCGTGCGGGGCATTCAGCCCCATCCAGCCGTGGATGCCTACGTAGATGCCCACGCCGATGATCAGCAGACTCGACAGATAGGGCGCTCGTCGTGCCACGGTTCCCAGCCAGGGCCAGCGATTGGAGGCCCGCCGAGCGCCGATGGCCGCTGCCGCTCCTACGCTGACCAGGGTAAGGGCAAGGCCAATGCTGAAACACCACACGAGCGCGGCGCCAAGGGCGACTTCTTTCACTTGCAGGCAGAGCAGCAGCACAGTGATCGCTGCCGGACAGGGAATCAGCCCTCCCGTCAGGCCGAATAGAATGATTTGTCCGGTCGTCACATTGCGGTTGGCGAAGCGTTTGCGGATGTCGTTGGCGTGGGCCTGTTCGTGGGCATCCTGGTAGCCTTCCAGCGGCAGTTCCGGCCCCTCCAGGTTCGCATGGCCGTGCGCGTGCCTCTGGAACGCCAAATCGTAATCGTGGGAGTGACCACCATGGCCCAGGCTGAGCCGTGCGCTGAACTCATGGGGCTCTGGAATCTCATCCACGGACTCCAGGTAGCCGCCCCGGTCGGCGAACGCGAAGTGACGCATGCGGCCGTCCGGGCGGGTGGTCTGCAAGGTCACTTCTCCAGCCGCCCAGGCGTGGCCACTGATCACGTTAAACCGCCAACGCGGCGGCGCCCCTTCCTCGATAATCGATAGTTCAACACGCCCATGGCCCGTGTCGATACGCCGGGTTTCGTCATGATGGTGGTCGTGGTGATGGTCATTGTCCTGCTCGAGGCGCCACATCTGCTCGCCACGCCAGGTTCGCCAGAGCATCCAGAGCGCGATGACCACGATGATCAGCGCAGAAGCCAGTTGGAAGTACGGCTCGGTGGTCTCGGCGTCCAGGTTCTGGCCCAGGTAAATACCGCCCAGAGCGACCAGCCAAACCACGGCGGTATGCGAAACGGTCGCGGCCAAACCCAACAGGATCGCCTGTTTCACAGTGCCTCGAATGGCCACGATGAAGGCCGCCATCATCGTTTTCGAATGGCCCGGCTCCAGGCCGTGCAAGGCTCCCAGGAGGATGGCGCTAGGAAAGTAAAGCCAGGCTTGAGTCGTGCCCTGTTGCAGCAGTTCGGTGAAGCTGGACATGGCAGGTCAGAGGTACTTGGTGATCTGTTTGAACGCTTCCAGCGGGGCGCGCTCGCCGTTGGTCAGCGCGCCCACGGTGTGTTCCAGGCAATGGTCGATATGGTCCTGAATCAACGTGCGCTTGGCCTGGCAGACAGCCTTCTCCACTGCATGCAACTGTTGGGCGATATCCGCGCAGGCCCGGCCATCCTCGATCATGGTGACGATGCTGCGCAGATGGCCTTCTGCCCGCTTCAACCTTTTGATGATTTCGCTGTGACTTTGGTGCTGATGGCCGTGTTCGTGCTTGCTCATCGAAAGACATCCGTGCTGCGATATGGATCGTTGCATCCTATCCCCCTGGGGGGGGATGGGTGTCAAGCACGCAGGTGGTTGTCTTTCCGGGCGGGTAGATCGGAAATGCTCGGCAACGCTGTCAGAACGCACGCGGTACTAGCGCTGCTCCTGCCCTTGCTGGCAATCGCCCTATTGTTCGCGGTTTGGCCCATGGCGTACCTGAAGGCGACAAGGGCTTCATCCAGGAAAGTGCCGGTGTGCTTCTGCTGCCCTTCGTGTACATGCGCGCCAAGCACACGATCACCGGTTAGGATCACCTGCTGTTCCTCTTCGGCGTGCTGACCAACGTCAGCATCAGCGTCTACGTCATCGATGCAATCATCGGCTTCTCGGTGGTCTACAAGGCCTTGGATAACCTCGGCGCCTTCCAGCGTTGGTTCGGCTACCAACCCGATACCTGTGCAGCAACGCTGATTTTCGGCTTGCTCCACGGCTTCGGCCTGGCTACCGAGATCCAGGAATTCGAGATTTCCCCAGACGGCCCGATCGCCAACCTGATCGCCTTCAAGGTCGGCGTCGAAATCGGCCAGCTCCTGGCCCGCGACACCAGAAGTCACCGGATAGCAACATGAAATGAGCATCACCCTGAAGCCGAACCAGGGTGCTGAGATCAAGCTGGAGATGAAGAAGGGCGCCAAGGTGAATTACCTCTGGACCGCCAACGGCAGCGCAGTGAATTACGATACTCACGGCGACCCTTACGGTGCCCCTCGCGACTTCTACCACGGCTACGGCAAGGGTCGCGCCACCCCGGTAGATTCCGGCGTGCTGGAAGCCACCTTCGCTGGCAAGCACGGCTGGTTCTGGCGCAACCTCACCAACAAGCCGGTGACCGTCACCCAGCGCACGCAGGGCGATTACATCAGCATCAAGCGGGTGATCTGAAAACAGGACCGGCCCCGCGAAGGGCCGGCTTCCTTCTCGCTGTCGTGCCCGAGTGGAGCGCTCCCAGCGGCGTTAAACTGCTCCAGGCAATCGGCCGATCACCCCACTGCGGTTACACCTACGAGTTCGAATCCCGGCTGTCGCGCTTGTTAGGCTCACCGCCTGAAGCGTCCGGATTCTCAGCATCGTCACCTGACTCTTCCTCAACGGGGGTCGCAAGGATCTTGTCGATGCGTTTTCCATCCATGTCCACAACCTCGAACATCCATCCGCCCCATTGAACGCGCTCCCCTGTCGACGGAACCCGACCGAGCAGCAACATGAACATCCCACTGACGGTGTGGTAACGATTTCGCGCTTCCTCGGGGACGGTCTTCAAGGACAGACGATCCTTCAACTCCGGGATTGGAATGGCGCCATCGAGCAACCAGGAACCGTCGTGCCGCTGGACCGCCCATGCGTCCTCGGCGTTGTTTGGTGTGAATTCACCGGTTACCGCCTCAAGCAAATCCTGCAAGGTGACAATGCCTTCCAACTCGCCGTACTCGTCGATGACGAAGGCCATCTGCATGCTGTTGCCTCGGAACTGCTCCAACAACTCCAGGCCGGTAAGGGTTTCCGGAACGAAGACGCAGGACTGGAGTTGCTCGGTGAAGTCCGGTGCCTGCCCCTGGGCCAATTGTGCCAGGGCCTGTTTCGCATGAATGACGCCGAGCAGGTTGTCCGGGCTGCCGTCGCAGACCGGAAAACGCGAGTGCTCCGACTCGATCATCAGCCGAAGGTTTTCCTCGGGTGATTTACGGATATCGACAAAAACCAGGTCGGAGCGGGGAATCATCAAGGACCCCAGTTGACGGTCGTCCAGGCGAAACACATTGCGGACCATTTCATGCTGATGTTGCTCAATCACGCCGGACTCCGAGCCCTCTTCCAGCATGGCGTGGATTTCTTCTTCGGTGACCCCCGAGTTATTGACCTGCCGCACGCCCATGATGCGCAGGATGGTATGGGTCGACCAGGACAGCAGGAGCACGAAGGGTCTGGTAAGGAAGGACAACGTCACCATGGGGCGGGCCACCATGCGCGCGATGGCCTCTGGGTTGAGCTGGCCAATGCGCTTGGGCACCAATTCGCCGATCACAATGGAGAAATACGTGATGACGATAACCACGCCAGCGGTAGCGCCAATGGCCGCAGTCGCTTCAGGGACGCCCAATGACTGCAGCCATTTTGATAACGGCTCCGCCAGCACCGCCTCACCCACGATACCGTTGAGGATACCGATGGAGGTGATGCCAATCTGGATGGTGGACAGGAACTGAGTAGGATCCTCGCCCAGCTTCAGGGCCGCCGCTGCCGACGAGTCTCCATCTGCTGCCAACTTCATCAGCCTGGCCCGCCTGGCTGCAACCAATGCGATTTCCGACATGGCGAACGCGCCATTCAGGACAATCAGCAAGGCCAACGCAAAGATTTCCACCACCTGTCTCCTTCGCACCTTTACCGCGGTGCTGTCGAAATAAACCCACGCGATCCGCACGGGTCATGGCCGGATGATCCGGCGCTGTCATTAATGGGTTCTGGCGAACCAGGGTAAGGCCGAGACTGAAGGGGTGAGTCTCGGAGCACTCTAAGGCTTGTCAGCTGGCCGATTCGCAGGCTCGAACATCTGGGACTTCGCCAGAGCATTTTCAACATCGTTCGGGGTGACTATGCCGATCAGCCGACCTTCGCTGGGGACAAACCCCAGATGAGCGCCGCTGGCGGCAAGGCCGATAGCCGCTTCAGAAAGGCTGACATCCGCGGCAAAAGAAGGCCCGAACACAATCAGACGTTCAAGGTTGGGACGATTTCCGGTCAACAGCACAATGGCCAGTTGTTTTTTCAAGATGTAACCACGGGGAAAACCAGCTGATGTGCCATTGAGCACCACCAGGCAGGAGTACCGAGACTGCATGATGATTTGCCGCATGGACTCGTAGCTGATTGAGATATCAATCGTCTCAAGGCAGGGGACATCCGTCATGGCGGAGCACAGCGCGATAGGCTGCTCAATACTTTGGCTCAAGGCAGAAATCGACCGTAGGTTGACGAGGCGAGTGGCAGGGATGAACGCTGTGCTATCAGCGCCACCACGCGTGTAGCGGATGTTACGTGACCGTGGCCGAGGCAGGATAGGGGAGATGGGCGTGGCACAGACCACGGAACATCTGGAGGCACTGGGGTGGCGCCAGTCGACTTTCGACCCGACGCGGTCCAACCCGCGCCAAGCCTGCACGCACTACCGTTCAGCCCCGTTCGCGCCGTCCCGCCACCCGGCCAGCATGCGCTGGGCGTTTTCCTCGCAGGCCATGCCTTCGGGTTTGCCTTCGATGCCGGCGATGATTTCCAGCAGCCGCGCGCGGTTCTGCGCCAGGCGTTGCTGCATCGCGTCGATCTCGCTGACCTTGCGCTGAAGACTTTCCAGCAGCAGGTCGTGGTTGCTGGTGCGCTGGGCGGGGTCGGGCATGAGGTTGCGCATTTCCTCCAGGCTGAAGCCAGCCTGTTGCCCACAGGCGATGATCTCCAGCGCGTGCAGCGTCTGCTCGGAATAGTCGCGATAGCCGTTGCCCATGCGGCGGGCGCTGATCAGGCCGCTGGCTTCGTAGAAACGGATGCGCGAGGTGGCCAGGCCACTGCGCCGGGCGAGTTCGCCGATTTTCATTAAATGGGGCTCCCCTATTGACTTTAAAGTTGACTTTAACCTTAGGCTTTGCCGCGACATAGTCCCGCCATCGCCCGGTTATCCAAAAACCGACGCACGGCGCCCCACCTTTCCGGAGAGCCTCCATGTCGCCGTTCCAGTCCCTGCAGTTGCCCAATGGCGCCGTCATTCCGAACCGCATCGCCAAGGCGGCGATGGAGGAAAACCTCGCCAATCAGGACCAGACCCCGTCTGACCAGCTTTTGCGCCTCTACCGTGCCTGGGCAGAGGGGGGCGCCGGGCTGCTGCTGACCGGCAATGTGATGGTGGACGCCCGCGCCATGACCGGCCCCGGCGGCGTGGTGCTGGAGGAAGGGCAACGGCTGGAGCGCTTCCGCGAATGGGCACGCATCGGCCGGGCGCGAGGGGCGCAGTTCTGGATGCAGATCAACCACCCCGGCCGGCAGATGCAGGCCAACCTCGGCCAGCCCACCGTGGCGCCCTCCGCCGTGGCGTTGGACATGGGGGGGTTGTCGAAGCTGTTCCCGGTGCCCAAGGCGCTGGACGAAGCGGAGATTGCCGAGCTGATCCAGCGCTTCGCCCGCACCGCAGCGCTGGCCGAACAGGCCGGCTTCAGCGGGGTGCAAGTGCATGCCGCCCACGGCTACCTGCTGAGTCAGTTCCTTTCGCCCTTGAGTAACCGCCGCGAGGACCGCTGGGGCGGCTCTATCGAGAACCGTGCGCGCTTGTTGCTGGAGGTAGTGAAGGCTGTGCGCGCAGCGGTGTCGCCGGGCTTCTGCGTGGCGGTGAAGCTGAACTCGGCGGACTTCCAGCGCGGCGGCTTCGAGCCGAGCGATGCGCGCCAGGTGGTGCTCTGGCTCAGCGAGCTGTCGGTGGACCTGGTGGAACTCTCCGGTGGCAGCTACGAGGCGCCTGCCATGCAGGGCGATGCCCGCGATGGCCGCACCCTGGCCCGCGAAGCCTACTTCCTGGAGTTCGCCCAGGAGATCGCCGCAATAGCGACCGTGCCGGTGATGGTCACCGGCGGTATCCGCCGCCTGCCGGTGGTGGAACAGGTGCTGGCCGGCGGTGTGGCCATGGCTGGCATCGCCACTGCCCTGGCGGTCAACCCGGCGCTGCCGGGCCTCTGGCAAGCGGGCCAGGCCCAGGCCAGCGCCGAGCTGCCGCCGATCCGCTGGAAGCGCAAGGCCCTGGCCGCGCTGGCCTACATGTCTCTGGTGAAACTCCAGATGCATCGTCTGGCGCGCGGCAACCAGCCGGACCCGAATGCCTCCCCCCTGCGGGCATTGCTGCAGGAGCAGTGGAAGACCCTGAGCCGTGCACGGCAATACCGACGGCATATGAGTAGCCGGGCCGACTGAGGCTTCTCGGAACGCCGCTCATCCGGCCGGTCTGGCGTGCTTCTTTTTCTGGGAACTGGCTGTGTTGAGTGCCACGGCGGCGTGAATCAGCGCCGTCAGTGCCTTTTCATCGAGGCTGTCGCCCTCATGGATATCGATGGCGCGGCGGGTGTTGCCTTCGAGACTGGAGTTGAAGAGGGCTGAAGGGTCCGCCAGCGACGCACCTTTGGCGAAGGTCAGCTTCACGACGTGCTTGTACGTCTCCCCGGTGCAGATGATGCCGGCGTGCGACCACACCGGAACCCCTCTCCACTTCCATTCCTCGACCACGTCGGGGGCGGCCTGCCTGATGAGCGTTCGGACCCGGACGAGCATCTCGCCCCGCCAATCACCCAGCTCCCTGATTCTCGCGTCGATCAACCGGGAGGCAGCGCCTTCTTCCACAACTGCCGTTGAGCCGATCGGGTCCCTGTTCATGATGATTGCCGCCTTTTGGGCTAGAGGAAGTCACGGTCCAGCGATTGAGTATTGCTCACGGGCGACTTTCCTCCAGCGGACGTCGCATTGGCCAAAGGCGGTGATGGGTATCGCTGCGCTCCACCGCGTCCTACGAAGAACTCGCGCAATCAACGGCTTTCAGCGGTTACTTCACCCCTTTGTCTTCGATCAGGTCAGCGTCGAACAGATGCTCCAGCTCGGCACGGGCTTGGCGAGCAGTCTGGATCACGGCGACCTCGTCGTCGTAGACCTGGTGCTGGGCGGCCAGCACTTCTTCATCGTGGCGCTGGAAGCGGCGGATGCGGGCATTGGCCTGATCCTCGTCGAGGCCCATGCCGAGTAGCGCCTGGCGACTCATTTCCAGGGCGGAGTGGAAGGTTTCGCGCACCGGCACGGCGCCGAGGTCCAGCAGGCGATGGACGTGCTGGCGGTTGCGCGCGCGGGCGATGACCTTGATGTGCGGGTAGAGGCGTTTCACCAGCTCGGTGGTCTTGAGGTTGGTGTCCGGATCATCGGTGGCGACGATGAAGAATTCGGCCTTATCCACCTTGGCCGCGCGGAGGATTTCCGGGCGCAGGGGATCGCCGTAGTAGATAGGCATGCGGCCCAGGCTGCGACCGTACTCGATCATTTCCACATTGGTGTCCAGCGCCACGTAGGGCACCCGCTGGGCGCGCAGCATCCGCGCGATGATCTGGCCCATGCGACCCATGCCGGCGACCACCACGCGGGGCGCATCGTTGTCGATGCGGGTGTATTCCTCCGGGACGGTCACCGGCGCCGGCCTGGTCTTGAACAGGCGGAACAGGGTCAGCACCAGCAGCGGGGTGATGGCCATGGACAGGGTGATGGCGAGCACCAGCAGGTCGTGCAGGTGGTTATCCAGCAGGTGCTGCTCGAAGGCCAGCTTGAACACTACGAAGGCGAACTCGCCGCCTGCCGCGAGGACGATGCCCAGGCGCAGTGCATGGGCGTTATCCAGCCCACCGCCAAGACGGCCGACCAGGAACAGCAGCGGCAGCTTGATCAGCACCAGCAGCAGGGTCAGGCCGATCACCACCCGTGGCTGGTTCAACAACAGGCTGAGGTCGGCGGTCATGCCCACGCTGATGAAGAACAGGCCCAGCAGCAGGCCCTTGAACGGCTCGATCTGGGATTCCAGCTCGTGGCGGTATTCCGAGTCCGCCAGCAGCAGGCCGGCGATGAAGGCGCCGAGGGCCATGGAGACGCCCACCAGTTCCATCAGCCAGGCGGTACCGATCACTACCAGCAGTGCAGTGGCGGTGGAGACTTCCTGCAGCTTCGTTTTGGCGACGATGCGGAACACCGGCCGTAGCAGGTAGCGGCCGCCCACGATGACCGCCCCCACGCTGCCTACGACCTGGAGCAGGTGGACCAGCGTGTCGCGGTCGGCCTCCAGCTCGCCGGCGCCACTGATGACCGGAAGCAGGGCGATCAGCGGGATGGCGGCGATATCCTGGAACAGCAGGATGGCGAAGGCCAGGCGGCCGTGGGGGCTGGTCAGTTCCTTGCGCTCGGCGAGTATCTGCAGGCCGAAGGCGGTAGACGACAGCGCAAGACCAAGGCCCAGCACGGCGGCAGTATTCAGCGATTGGGCGAAGCCCAGCCAGGCGATGGCGCCGATGGCGAGGGCGGTCAGCAGCACCTGGGCAAGCCCGATACCGAATACCGAGCGGCGCATGACCCAGAGTCGCCGGGGCGAGAGTTCGAGGCCGATGATGAAGAGCAGCAACACCACGCCCAGTTCGGAGAGGTGGGCGACGCTTTCCGTGTCGCTGATCAGCCCCAGTGCGGACGGACCGATCAGCACCCCGGCGGCGAGATAACCCAGTACAGCCCCCAGTTGCAGGCGCTTGGCCAGGGGCACCGTGAGGACGGCTGCGACCAGGAAAATCACTGCGACCTGCAGCAGGCTGCCGTCATGGGGCATGTGTCACTCCTTTGTGTGGGGCTGGCGGGGGCGACATCTTAGAGCAGGGGCGCGCATCGGGGCAGGGAGCCGCGCCGATACGACGCGGCCCCTGTATGGCTCACTTCGCGGTGAGGGTGCTGTAGCTGGTGATCAGGTTGCGATAGTCGGGAATGTGGTTGGAGAACAGGGTACCGAGGCCTTCGATGTCGTTGCGCCAGTCGCGGTGCAGCTCGCAGGCCACGCCGAACCAGGTCATCAATTGCGCCCCGGCAGCTTCCATTCGGCGCCAGGCAGCGTCACGGGTGACTTCGTTGAAGGTGCCGGAGGCGTCGGCGACGACGAATACGTCGAAGCCTTCTTCAAGGGCCGACAATGCAGGGAAGGCCACGCAGACCTCGGTCACCACACCCGCGATGATCAACTGCTTCTTGCCGGTGGCCTTTACCGCCTTGACGAAGTCCTCGTTGTCCCAGGCATTGATGTTGCCGGGGCGGGCGATGTAGGGCGCATCGGGGAACTGCTCTTTCAGCTCGGGCACCAGCGGACCGTTGGGGCCGGTCTCGAAACTGGTGGTGAGGATGGTCGGCAGCTTGAAGTATTTGGCCAGGTCGCCCAGGGCCAGCACGTTGTTCTTGAACTTGTCGGGATCGATGTCCCGTACCAGCGAGAGCAGGCCGGCCTGATGATCGACCAGCAGTACTGCAGCGTCGTTCTTGTCCAGGCGTTTGTATTGGAAAGACATAGTGGTTCTCCTTGCTTCGATTGGTCGCCCACCTTCGAGTGGTGGACTGCGGGGGTCAGCGTTGCGAATCCAGCACTTCGTTTTCCTTGGCCACCTGCTGAGCCTTCATGTAGCTCTCGATCAGCAGTTGGTAGTGCGGGAATACATGGCTGTAGGCTTCGGCCCACTGGGCCGCGTCCGGTCGGTTCCAGGTTCGTTGCACTTCGGAGCAGACGGATGCGGTGTCCATCGGCACCACGCCGGCCTGGACGACGCGCGCCAGGGTGATTTCCTGGGCCATCTTCGAGTAGGTACCTGACGCGTCGATGACAGCGAACACCCTGTAGCCGGCGTTCACCGCGCTGATGCTGGGGAAGGCCATGCATACGCTGGTGATGGTGCCGGCGATGATCAGTGTCTTGCGGCCGGTTTTCTCTACGGCGGCGACGAACTCGGGATTGTCCCAGGCGTTGATCTCGCCCTTGCGCGCCACGTACTGGGCGTGGGGCGCGGCTTCGTGGATCTCCGGGATCAGCGGGCCGTTCGGGCCCTGGGGCACCGAAGCGGTGGTGATGACTGGCATCTTGGCCAGGGAGGCGACCTTCGCCAGGGTGATGGCATTGGCCCGCAGCTCGGTCATGGGCATGTCCTTGACCGTCTGGAACAGCCCACTCTGATGGTCGATCAGCAGCATCGCGGCATCATCGGGGTCGATTCTCGGAATCTGTCCGTTGAAGTTTGCGATTTGGGCGAAGTTGCTCATGGCGTCTTACCTCTTTATCAGGGTGATGGCCGTCCTGGCCGAAGCGGTTGCCCGCCGGCTCACGAATCCGTCGTGAGGGATTGTCCAGACTAGGCAAGCGCCCGGCCCGGTGTGTGACCGTCAGTCGTCCATGTGGCCGAAACGGCCGCTCTGGAAGTCCTGGATCGCGTGGCGAATCTCGCTTTCGCTGTTCATCACGAAAGGGCCGTAACCGACGATCGGTTCATCGATTGGCTCGCCGGAAAGCAGCAGCACCAGGGCCTGGTCGTTGGCCTCAAGCAGCAGTTCGTCGCCGGCGGGTTCGAACAGCGCCAAGTGCCCTTGGCGCACCCATTCTTCGCCGTTCACCAGCAGGGTGCCGCGCAGCACTACCAGGGCAGTGTTGCGGCCGGGCCGGAGGCCCAGGTTGACCGGCCTGCCACGGTTCAGGCGGATGTCCCAGACATCCATGTCCGTGAAGGTGCGTGCCGGCCCGCGCTTGCCGGAGAACTCGCCGGCAATCAGGCGCAGGCTGCCGGCAGCGTCGGGCAATGGCAGGTGGGGAATATCGGCGTCGAGGAGGGTCTGGTAGCCGGGGGCTGCCAGCTTGTCGCGGGCCGGCAGGTTGACCCAGAGCTGAACCATTTCCAGGGTGCCGCCACTGCGGGTGAAGGCTTCGGAGTGGAACTCCTCGTGGAGGATGCCCGCGGCCGCCGTCATCCACTGCACGTCACCGGGGCCGATCAGTCCGCCGGCACCGGTCGAGTCCCGGTGTTCCAGTTCGCCCTGGTAGACGATGGTCACGGTCTCGAAACCCCGGTGCGGATGCTGGCCGACGCCGCGTGGACGTTCAGTTGGGGCGAATTCGGCGGGACCGGCGTAGTCCAGCAGCAGGAACGGGCTGATGTGCTTGCCCAGGCTGTCGTAGGAAAACAGCGTGCGAACCGGAAAACCGTCGCCCACCCAATGGGGCCTGGGGCTGGTGTAGATGCCACGGATCTTTTTCATGGTGTGCCTCCTGAAGTGCATGGGGCACATCTTGAAACTGCAACACTGGCTCCGGTAGTCGGGCTAAATTGCTCTCAGAGTCCTATTTGGAGAACGCTGGTGGACGACCTCAACGACCTCTACTACTTCGCCCAGGTGGTCGAGCATGGCGGCTTTGCCCCGGCCGGGCGGGCGCTGGACATGCCCAAGTCCAAGCTCAGCCGGCGCATCGCCAACCTCGAAGAGCGACTGGGCGTGCGGTTGATCCAGCGCTCGACACGGCATTTCTCGGTCACCGAGATTGGCCAGGAGTATTACCGCCATTGCGTGGCGATGATGGTGGAAGCGGAAGGCGCCGCCGAGGTGATCGAGCGCAACCGCTCCGAGCCCCAGGGCGTGGTGCGGATCAGCTGCCCCACGGCGCTGCTGGACTTCTGGGTGGGGCCGATGCTGACGCGCTTCATGGTGGAGTACCCGTTGGTGGAGTTGCATATCGAGAGCACCAACCGCCAGGTGGACCTGATCCAGGAAGGCATCGACATCGCCCTGCGGGTGCGCTTCCCGCCTCTGGACGACACCGATCTGGTGATGAAGGTGCTGGCCAATAGCACCCAGTGTCTGGTGGCCGCTCCGACCCTGCTGGAACGCCTGCCGCAGCCGTTGGTGCCAGCGGATCTGGCCGGCCTGCCGAGCCTGCATTGGGGTGCTGCATTGCGCGAGTACACCTGGCAACTGGACGGCCCGGACGGGGCGAGCGCCGCCGTGCGCCATCATCCCCGTCTGGTGACGGATGACCTGCTGGTGCTGCGCCAGGCAGCCGAGGCGGGGGTGGGCGTGGTGCATATTCCCTGGGTGGTGGCACGGGATGGGCTGGCCAGCGGCAAACTGATAGAGGTGACCCCGGACTGGGTACCCAGGACCGGCATCGTGCATGCCGCGTTTCCGTCCCGGCGGGGGCTGTTGCCCTCGGTGCGGACCCTGATCGACTTTTTGGCGGAGGCGTTCAAGGAGAGTGGGATCAGGTGAGGGGCTGTGGGGGCGAACGGCTCTTCCTGAAGAGGCGAATGCATTGGCTATGTCTGCGTTAGCTGTTGCGAGCGATTTACCCTCCGGGCAAGAGCCTTGTAGGAGCTGGCTTGCCAGCGAAACGCCGCCAATAGCTG